>NZ_FNLM01000038.1 GCF_900105725.1 Gordonia westfalica | reverse complement strand
AATGACTCAGGACACTAGACCACCACCGCCGCCGTTCCCCGGCAGGGATGTGTGGGTGAATAGCCGAACGATGTCGAGATCCCACCCTGCCCTGGGGTCGTGGTGATATGGTGCCGAAACTGGACGGATTGCCATTCGTGCCAACGACGTAAGGCGTACTCGAATCCACTGATTCGGGGTCGAGTTGCTGGAAAATGTATCCACCGCCGAGGCCGCCAGCTGCGCGGGTGGTGGTACTGGAGGTGCCGTCCGAACCGTTCTTCCCACATCCGATGAGACCCACGATCAGTTCGGTGATGTTTTCAGGTTTCGTCCACGTACCCGACGTGACCTTGGTTTCCACGTTGTAGCCGTTGAGGACGGCGTCAGCGATGGCCTGGATCGTGTACTGAACCTCTTGCGGATCACCAACCGAACCGCCACCAAACCAGCCATTGAAAATGCCGTTGATGATCGACGCAATGTTCGCCGTCGCCGCATGAGCCAACAACCGGATCACATCAACCGGCTCACCCATATGCTTAAACTTCGGATTGAACTGGTTGTACGCGTAGTCATCCAGAACGCCTGATCCGCATTCGCGAACTGCGACAGGCTGACGTGGCACCGTTCGGGCGGTTCGCGGGCAGGAAGTATTTGCCCGGTACACCAGCACCGGGCTGATCTGGAGCTGTAATGGCTAACTCACCCTTCGATCATGCGGCCAACCGCTTAGCGTGGCCACCACCGTCGTAGTCCGTGGAATGCGCAGTGCCGAGATAGTTGCGGATGTCCTCCCCCGCACGCGCGAAATCGGGCCAGCGGAACGGATTCCACCACGGCTGCGCCACCGCCAGACGTTCAGCGGTCTTGAACGCCCAGGCGCGGGCGGCCTCGGGTGTGCGCACCGACATCCACCCGGTTAGGTCGGCGACCGTGCGCAGCGGTGAACCTAGCGGCAGGTCGGCGATCGGATCACCCGGCGCCCACTCGGTGAACCGAGGCCGCGGGACGTGCAGCGCCCCGGCGATCCCGGACCGGCCGTGATGCACCGGCGTGTGCGGGTCGCCCAGCGTCGCGACGGCGAGCACCTGATGGCGAGGCCGCCGAGGCAGGATGTCGCGCGCGTACTTCACTGCGACCGCCGCGCCCGCACTGTAGCCGCCGACGACCACGAGTTCGCGGGATTCGGTGACAGCTCGATCCAACGCTGCCGCGCCGATCGCTTTCGACTCCTCATACGACAGGTCGCCCATGCCGGTCGCCGGGCCGAAGTCGCCGGGTACGGCACATACGTGAACTTCACCTTGCGGGGGTCGAGCGCGCGGCGCAGCGCCTCCGACGCGGGGGAGCCGCCGCGGGGTGCCCAAGTTCCGTCGACCCAGAGAAGTTCGATCATGACCGTCCTGCCCACCATGCTCGGATCTCGTCGCGCCACACTTGCCATGGCCGGCGGAAGTCGCCTGCCGCCCAACGGTCACGGCGGGTCTTGTACTGCAACACCAGCAGCATCACCAGGAGCGCGAGCATCATCACGGCGCCACCCGAGTACAGGATGAATCGAATCCACGCCCGCCCCGGATAGTCAGTACCCGCCCACACTGACGCCGAGATCTGGAGAAAGACCAGCGACATCAGGGTCGACTTGCCTAGGTAGATGAGTGACACCCGCTCCTTCCACCAGTACTGCCATGCGGCGTAGCAGATGGTGTAGACGGTGGCCAGCACGGCGAGCACCACAAGTGCCCAGTCGGCTATCAGCTCCACTAGTTCAGCCTTCCGAAGATCAGCTCGGCCCAGTGGTTGCGTTCCAACTGGTCACGAAGCTCCCGCTGTACCGGCCGCGCCCGTTCGGCGAGCCGTGCGCTTTCGGACCGGGCTTCTTCGGCCGATCGCGCGTTTCGCTTCGAGCGCGCATCAACTTCGTGCGCGCTCGCCCCCTTGGTCTTGAATCCCCACATCAGTTGGACTCCAAGCTCTCTCGCAGTGCCTTCGACTGGCTCGCGATGAGCTGGCCGGCGACATTCCACTCGGCCATCGTCTGCGCGTTGCGCGCGTTGGTCTCGAGGAGGTCGGCGATGGTCTTGGCGTCGCGCTCGGCCGCGGTCTTGTAGATCGAGATCTCCGATCCCCATACGATCCAGCCACGGGCGAAGGCGATACCGAGCACGAGCGCCATGCCGACGACGACCCCCACCACGCCGATGTCACTCAGCGCGGCGGGGTTCATCCAAGCGCTGGCGCTCGAGGTCACGGTCATCGGCCGAGGTTGACTTCGCGCTCGACGCCGTCAGCGGAAGCTCAATACCTGCCAACACCTTCGGTGTGACCTGCGGGCGGGTGAACAGGAATCCGAGAGCAATCGTGGAGACCGCGAGGATGGCGCCCTGTTGCTGCTCGCTGAGGTTCAAGCCGAACGCAACGACCAGCGGCACCGCGGTCTGAACGACCGCGACGAGCGCCGGGTACACGCTCTCCTTCACCGAGATCACCACGAGCAGACCGAGCACCGCGTTGACCGCGGCCATGAACACGCCCTGAGTCTCGGTGGGGATGTTGAACCCGAACGTGGTCAGCAGAACCAGGATGGCTGAGACGAGGGAGGTCCAGGCGGCGGGCTCGCGGCCGAGGACAAGACGAGGGGTGGGTACAGACATGACGAGAACTCCTTCTGTGGGTGCGGCTCAGGCCGCGATGAGGTCGACTGCTTCGACGGCCAGCGGGATGCCGGCCGCGTTGACGAGAGTGAGATCCTTCGCGGCGTCGCCGATCTTCTTCACCGCGCCTGAGGGTCCCACTCGAGGACGCCGTGCTCGAACGCCTGACGCTTGCCGCCCGTGCCGTTCGAGATCTCGTCCGACGTCGGCCAGCCGAGCGGGCCTTCTCGTAGCCCTCGAGCGCCCAGCGCTGGCCGATGACGCCCTTCACGACGTGGTGGTCCTTGCCGTCCTTGCGGTAGAGCACGCCACCCTGGAACGCCATGACTGCGCCGTCGGCGAGCTTGGTGAAGTCGCGCACCGGGAAGCCGAGTTCGCCGGTCTCCCACTTGCGCTCGGCGTACGCCTCGAACAGGCCGCCGTGCGGGATGGCGTGCGCGCCGGTCGCCGGGTGAAAGTAGATGTGCGCGTTCTCGTACTCGACGAACCGGCCCTTACCGTCGCGGCCGACCTTGCGCTCACCCCGGCGCCGGGCTTCGCCTTACGGACGCCGACCCACGGATTCTCCTTGCCTCGAGCTCGATCATGTTCATGACCACGAGCGGCTTATCCGGTGCCTGGAGGAGCCGCTGACGGAACAGCTTCATGTCGAGGTTCCCGGGGTCCCACTTGCCTGGATCGCGCCGTACTCCTTGTGCGCGACGACCTTGTTCCACGGGTTGCCGAGGCGCTTGTTGATGGCCCGGACGACCTTCAGGTATGCGCCGTACTGGGCCTCCGACCATGCCGCGGTGCCGTTGTGTGCGGCCTCGATGCCGATCGTCACGGCGTTGCCGTTGTTCGCGGGGATGCCCGGCCACGAGCCGGTGCCCGCGTGCCATGCGACGCCGACGCCGCACAGCGTGACAACACCGTTCGGCGCGAGGTGGAGTTGCGACGCGAGCCCGAGAGACGAGTGCTGCGCGATACCCCGCGGCGTCTCGCCGAACGAGCCGGTGTGGTGCATGAACGGACCCCAGATAGTGCCGAAGTCGCCGTGCCCGCGTTCGAACGCGCCGGGATAGATGTCAACCTTCAGGCCCTCGGCGCGCAGCACGTCGGGAAGCCAAACGGGATCAGCCATAATTGCCTCCTGTGGGCATGGGTGAATCCCCACACCCGAACGGGTGCAGGGTGAAAAGTTCTGTTGGGTTAGAGAGCTTCGGGGTTGATGCCGGCGTGCGGGAACCGTCGAACGTTCCATCCGCCTTGCGGCGCTTCACCTCCGCGGCGAACGCCACAGCCTCTGCCTGCACCACCCGCTCCTGCGTATTCGCCTGGCGGCCTTCATCTCCTCCACCTTCGCCAGATAGTTCTGATGCTCCTCATCAGCCAGCCGGGCGATCCGCTGCTCATACGTTTCATCCGGCTCATGCGAGTCGTAACACCACTTCCCCGCAGCCTTCGACGCCTCCAAGCTGTCCCCCGGTTCATAGTGCTTGATCGAATCCGCCACCAGCCGGACACCGCACTCCACCAGATGGCGGGCAACATCCACCCAATAGTCGGGTCCCATCACCAGCGGGGCACCCACCACACCAGGCAGGCCGATAAACAACACCGACACCGCCTGCGCTTCGGCTTCACGTTCCTCATCGGACATGTCAGCCACTGCTTGAAAGACACTGTGCCCCCTCTCCGGGGGCCAAGCCCTACCGGGAATGTCTAGTACGTAACGGGTCTTTCCGTAATCCCAGATCCGCGGGATCTTGTTCTCCGCCGCGGCCTGCTGCTCGGTCCACGACTCGTCCCACAACAGGTTTGGGTCGTTGCGGAACCGCTTCAGGCGGAACAGGAACTTGTGCACCCGTTCGCCACGGAAGTAGTAGGTGTAATCCGGTCGCAGCTCGCCATCTTTGATGAAACCGCACTGCTCGTACAGGCCTCCGTCAGAGACGGCGTGGTCGGCGAATGTCACCACCCGTTGTGGTTGCATCGCAGCGACAGCGTGCTTCAGCAGCCGCGAATGCCCACCCCGCACGATCACCGAGGTGGCGAACCGCACCAACTCCACCTCAGTCTTGGTGCGCCACTTCATGCACATCACCGCGACCAACTCGCCACCATCGCGCAAACCGAACGCTTCACTCATTGCGGTCGCACCCTGAATGTGGTTGGCCTCGAGGAAGTCGCGGACCTCCACCCGATCTACCGCGGTCACGGTGAGACTGCGCGCATTCAGCCGGCGTTCCTGAGACACGCCCAGCTTGCGGGCGATCATGCGTTGGCAGATGTCCCGGCGGTCACGCCAGTCGTCTTCCCACACAGTCATCTGGATGCCCTTGTCGGCGCACAAGAATGCGTACAGGCCCTCGACCGCGATGGACGCGAGTTCGAGAACGAACCGTCGAACATAAGGATTTTGCAATAATATCATGATCCGCCGGTTTGGTCTCGCTCGGTTCGCGGAGTGACCGTTGGCAACATTGGTGACTGCTGGCGTGACCGCCGGACATCTGCCGCATGATCGCCGCAAGCTGGGCGTGTCTCAGGAACGCCGGCTGAATGCGCGCAGTCTCACCGTGACCGCGGTAGATCGGGTGGAGGTCCGCGACTTCCTCGAGGCCAACCACATTCAGGGTGCGACCGCAATGAGTGAAGCGTTCGGTTTGCGCGATGGTGGCGAGTTGGTCGCGGTGATGTGCATGAAGTGGCGCACCAAGACTGAGGTGGAGTTGGTGCGGTTCGCCACCTCGGTGATCGTGCGGGGTGGGCATTCGCGGCTGCTGAAGCACGCTGTCGCTGCGATGCAACCACAACGGGTGGTGACATTCGCCGACCACGCCGTCTCTGACGGAGGCCTGTACGAGCAGTGCGGTTTCATCAAAGATGGCGAGCTGCGACCGGATTACACCTACTACTTCCGTGGCGAACGGGTGCACAAGTTCCTGTTCCGCCTGAAGCGGTTCCGCAACGACCCAAACCTGTTGTGGGACGAGTCGTGGACCGAGCAGCAGGCCGCGGCGGAGAACAAGATCCCGCGGATCTGGGATTACGGAAAGACCCGTTACGTACTAGACATTCCCGGGTAGGGCTTGGCCCCCGGAGAGGGGCACAGTGTCTTTCAAGCAGTGGGCTGACATGTCCGATGAGGAACGTGAAGCCGAAGCGCAGGCGGTGTCGGTGTTGTTTATCGGCCTGCCTGGTGTGGTGGGTGCCCCGCTGGTGATGGGACCCGACTATTGGGTGGATGTTGCCCGCCATCTGGTGGAGTGCGGTGTCCGGCTGGTGGCGGATTCGATCAAGCACTATGAACCGGGGGACAGCTTGGAGGCGTCGAAGGCTGCGGGGAAGTGGTGTTACGACTCGCATGAGCCGGATGAAACGTATGAGCAGCGGATCGCCCGGCTGGCTGATGAGGAGCATCAGAACTATCTGGCGAAGGTGGAGGAGATGAAGGCCCGCCAGGCGAATACGCAGGAGCGGGTGGTGCAGGCAGAGGCTGTGGCGTTCGCCGCGGAGGTGAAGCGCCGCAAGGCGGATGGAACGTTCGACGGTTCCCCGCACGCCGGCATCAACCCGAAGCTCTCTAACCCAACAGAACTTTTCACCCTGCACCCGTTCGGGTGTGGGGATTCACCCATGCCCACAGGAGGCAATTATGGCTGATCCCGTTTGGCTTCCCGACGTGCTGCGCGCCGAGGGCCTGAAGGTTGACATCTATCCCGGCGCGTTCGAACGCGGGCACGGCGACTTCGGCACTATCTGGGGTCCGTTCATGCACCACACCGGCTCGTTCGGCGAGACGCCGCGGGGTATCGCGCAGCACTCGTCTCTCGGGCTCGCGTCGCAACTCCACCTCGCGCCGAACGGTGTTGTCACGCTGTGCGGCGTCGGCGTCGCATGGCACGCGGGCACCGGCTCGTGGCCGGGCATCCCGCGAACAACGGCAACGCCGTGACGATCGGCATCGAGGCCGCACACAACGGCACCGCGGCATGGTCGGAGGCCCAGTACGGCGCATACCTGAAGGTCGTCCGGGCCATCAACAAGCGCCTCGGCAACCCGTGGAACAAGGTCGTCGCGCACAAGGAGTACGGCGCGATCCAGGGCAAGTGGGACCCCGGGAACCTCGACATGAAGCTGTTCCGTCAGCGGCTCCTCCAGGCACCGGATAAGCCGCTCGTGGTCATGAACATGATCGAGCTCGAGGCCAAGGAGAATCCGTGGGTCGGCGTCCGTAAGGCGAAGCCCGGCGCCGGGGGTGAGCGCAAGGTCGGCCGCGACGGTAAGGGCCGGTTCGTCGAGTACGAGAACGCGCACATCTACTTTCACCCGGCGACCGGCGCGCACGCCATCCCGCACGGCGGCCTGTTCGAGGCGTACGCCGAGCGCAAGTGGGAGACCGGCGAACTCGGCTTCCCGGTGCGCGACTTCACCAAGCTCGCCGACGGCGCAGTCATGGCGTTCCAGGGTGGCGTGCTCTACCGCAAGGACGGCAAGGACCACCACGTCGTGAAGGGCGTCATCGGCCAGCGCTGGGCGCTCGAGGGCTACGAGAAGGGCCCGCTCGGCTGGCCGACGTCGGACGAGATCTCGAACGGCACGGGCGGCAAGCGTCAGGCGTTCGAGCACGGCGTCCTCGAGTGGGACCCCTCAGGCGCGGTGAAGAAGATCGGCGACGCCGCGAAGGATCTCACTCTCGTCAACGCGGCCGGCATCCCGCTGGCCGTCGAAGCAGTCGACCTCATCGCGGCCTGAGCCGCACCCACAGAAGGAGTTCTCGTCATGTCTGTACCCACCCCTCGTCTTGTCCTCGGCCGCGAGCCCGCCGCCTGGACCTCCCTCGTCTCAGCCATCCTGGTTCTGCTGACCACGTTCGGGTTCAACATCCCCACCGAGACTCAGGGCGTGTTCATGGCCGCGGTCAACGCGGTGCTCGGTCTGCTCGTGGTGATCTCGGTGAAGGAGAGCGTGTACCCGGCGCTCGTCGCGGTCGTTCAGACCGCGGTGCCGCTGGTCGTTGCGTTCGGCTTGAACCTCAGCGAGCAGCAACAGGGCGCCATCCTCGCGGTCTCCACGATTGCTCTCGGATTCCTGTTCACCCGCCCGCAGGTCACACCGAAGGTGTTGGCAGGTATTGAGCTTCCCGCTGACGGCGTCGAGCGCGAAGTCAACCTCGGCCGATGACCGTGACCTCGAGCGCCAGCGCTTGGATGAACCCCGCCGCGCTGAGTGACATCGGCGTGGTGGGGGTCGTCGTCGGCATGGCGCTCGTGCTCGGTATCGCCTTCGCCCGTGGCTGGATCGTATGGGGATCGGAGATCTCGATCTACAAGACCGCGGCCGAGCGCGACGCCAAGACCATCGCCGACCTCCTCGAGACCAACGCGCGCAACGCGCAGACGATGGCCGAGTGGAATGTCGCCGGCCAGCTCATCGCGAGCCAGTCGAAGGCACTGCGAGAGAGCTTGGAGTCCAACTGATGTGGGGATTCAAGACCAAGGGGGCGAGCGCGCACGAAGTTGATGCGCGCTCGAAGCGAAACGCGCGATCGGCCGAAGAAGCCCGGTCCGAAAGCGCACGGCTCGCCGAACGGGCGCGGCCGGTACAGCGGGAGCTTCGTGACCAGTTGGAACGCAACCACTGGGCCGAGCTGATCTTCGGAAGGCTGAACTAGTGGAGCTGATAGCCGACTGGGCACTTGTGGTGCTCGCCGTGCTGGCCACCGTCTACACCATCTGCTACGCCGCATGGCAGTACTGGTGGAAGGAGCGGGTGTCACTCATCTACCTAGGCAAGTCGACCCTGATGTCGCTGGTCTTTCTCCAGATCTCGGCGTCAGTGTGGGCGGGTACTGACTATCCGGGGCGGGCGTGGATTCGATTCATCCTGTACTCGGGTGGCGCCGTGATGATGCTCGCGCTCCTGGTGATGCTGCTGGTGTTGCAGTACAAGACCCGCCGTGACCGTTGGGCGGCAGGCGACTTCCGCCGGCCATGGCAAGTGTGGCGCGACGAGATCCGAGCATGGTGGGCAGGACGGTCATGATCGAACTTCTCTGGGTCGACGGAACTTGGGCACCCCGCGGCGGCTCCCCCGCGTCGGAGGCGCTGCGCCGCGCGCTCGACCCCCGCAAGGTGAAGTTCACGTATGTGCCGTACCCGGCCGACTTCGGCCCGGCGACCGGCATGGGCGACCTGTCGTATGAGGAGTCGAAAGCGATCGGCGCGGCAGCGTTGGATCGAGCTGTCACCGAATCCCGCGAACTCGTGGTCGTCGGCGGCTACAGTGCGGGCGCGGCGGTCGCAGTGAAGTACGCGCGCGACATCCTGCCTCGGCGGCCTCGCCATCAGGTGCTCGCCGTCGCGACGCTGGGCGACCCGCACACGCCGGTGCATCACGGCCGGTCCGGGATCGCCGGGGCGCTGCACGTCCCGCGGCCTCGGTTCACCGAGTGGGCGCCGGGTGATCCGATCGCCGACCTGCCGCTAGGTTCACCGCTGCGCACGGTCGCCGACCTAACCGGGTGGATGTCGGTGCGCACACCCGAGGCCGCCCGCGCCTGGGCGTTCAAGACCGCTGAACGTCTGGCGGTGGCGCAGCCGTGGTGGAATCCGTTCCGCTGGCCCGATTTCGCGCGTGCGGGGGAGGACATCCGCAACTATCTCGGCACTGCGCATTCCACGGACTACGACGGTGGTGGCCACGCTAAGCGGTTGGCCCGCATGATCGAAGGGGTGAGTTAGCCATTACAGCTCCAGATCAGCCCGGTGCTGGTGTACCGGGCAAATACTTCCTGCCCGCGAACCGCCCGAACGGTGCCACGTCAGGCCTGTCGCAGTTCGCGAATGCGGATCAGGCGTTCTGGGATGACTACGCGTACAACCAGTTCAATCCGAAGTTTAAGCATATGGGTGAGCCGGTTGATGTGATCCGGTTGTTGGCTCATGCGGCGACGGCGAACATTGCGTCGATCATCAACGGCATTTTCAATGGCTGGTTTGGTGGCGGTTCGGTTGGTGATCCGCAAGAGGTTCAGTACACGATCCAGGCCATCGCTGACGCCGTCCTCAACGGCTACAACGTGGAAACCAAGGTCACGTCGGGTACGTGGACGAAACCTGAAAACATCACCGAACTGATCGTGGGTCTCATCGGATGTGGGAAGAACGGTTCGGACGGCACCTCCAGTACCACCACCCGCGCAGCTGGCGGCCTCGGCGGTGGATACATTTTCCAGCAACTCGACCCCGAATCAGTGGATTCGAGTACGCCTTACGTCGTTGGCACGAATGGCAATCCGTCCAGTTTCGGCACCCATATCACCACGACCCCAGGGCAGGGTGGGATCTCGACATCGTTCGGCTATTCACCCACCACATCCCTGCCGGGGAACGGCGGCGGTGGTGGTCTAGTGTCCTGAGTCATTAATTGTCATTCGGTTGATAGACTGGGGAATGGCAACCCGGGGTCCGCGAGCAGTGGATATTGTTCTGACCGATGACGAGCGCCGTGAGCTCGAAGGGTGGGCGCGTCGGCGAACGACGGCCTCGGGTTTGGCGATGCGATCACGAATCGTTCTCGCTGCCGCAGATGGCGGGTCGAATACCGAAGTGGCACAACGACTCGGCCTCAACCGAGGTACCGTGCGGCGATGGCGAGGCCGGTTCGTCGAGCACCGCTGCGAGGGGTTGCTCGACGAACCCCGGCCCGGGCGACCTCGAACCGTCGGCGACGAGCAGATCAAAGACCTGATCACCGCAACTCTCGAGACCACTCCGAAGAATGCGACACACTGGTCGACTCGGTCGATGGCTGAGCATCTCGACATGTCGCAGTCAACTGTTTCGCGTGTATGGAGAGCGTTCGGATTGGCTCCACACAAACAGGATTCGTGGAAGCTGTCGAAAGATCCCATGTTCACCGAAAAGGTCCGCGACGTCGTCGGGCTCTACATGAACCCACCCGAACGTGCCCTGGTGCTCTGCGTTGACGAGAAGACCCAGATCCAAGCGCTCGATCGCACCCAGCCGATCTTTCCCATGCTCCCGGGCACCCCGCAACGGGCCAGCCACGACTACGTGCGCAACGGCACCTCCAGCCTGTACGCGGCGTTGGACATCGCGTCGGGCAAAGTCATCGGTTCGCTTCACTCACGGCATCGCGCAACGGAATTCATCGGATTCCTCCGCAAGATCGACGCCGAGGTACCCGACGAGCTCGACGTCCACCTGGTCATGGACAATGCCTCCACCCACAAGACACCCGCGGTCAAGCGATGGCTGACCGCGCACCCGCGGTTTGTTGTCCACTTCACCCCCACCAGCTCATCCTGGATGAACCTCGTCGAACGCTGGTTCGCCGAACTGACCACCAAGAAACTCCAACGCTCCACCCACCGCACCGTACGAGCACTCAATGCCGACATCAGAGCGTGGATCGAGACCTGGAACGACAACCCCCGCCCCTACGTGTGGGTCAAGACCGCTGACCAGATCCTCGACTCCATCGCCCACTACTGCACACGAATTAATGACTCAGGACACTAGCAGACTCCGGCACGAATGGTTTGGCGGGCGGGTCAACGCCTCTCGGCGCTGGTGGGACTGCGGGGGCAGGTGCGCCTAGCGGTAACGGTGGACCCGGTGGTGCAGGCGCGAACGTGTCGCCGGCAACTCAAACGAAGTGTGGCGGCGCCGGTGGTGGTGGCGGTGGTGGTGGTGGCCGTGTCAGCTTCCTCAACTACAGCGGCGGAGCTGGCGGCCCGGGCGGCTATCCCGGCGGTGGTGGTGGCGGTGGTGGTGGTTCGAACGGCGGTACCGGCTCATTCGGCGCTGGCGGTATCGGCGCTACCGGTGTGATCTGGATCTTCTGGAGATGAGTATGAAACCAGCAACCCTTGTGGCTGAAGCTCTTCCGCATATGCCGCCGATCACGAACCTGTACTCCACGGAGGATGGGTTCCTGTTGGTGTTGGTGGTGGAAGTGCCTGACATGACTTCGATTCTCACCAGCATGGGAATGCAGGTTCCCGTCTCGCGGTCGCATCTGAAACCGGATGTGTCGGTGTTCCTGTCGGATGAGCGTGGCCAGGTCATCGACTACGACGGTGACCCCGCCAACGGTTTGACCCCGATCCTGTCGACTGACTCGAAGTCGTTCGCGATGACCATCAACCCCGACCTCGCCACCCACGCTGATGCTTTGGCGGCACTCGGATATGAACTCACAGAACAGGAGACACCATGACCACCGTCACCCTCGGATGGGAGGGAACGAAAGCGGAAATCCCCCTCTACCAGAACAGTGACCTGGTTTTCTCCCTCGACCCCATCGACGCCACCTCCGGCAACATCACATCGTGGCCGGTCGGTGCAGCATCGACCCTCTACTTTTTCGAAGGCGACCCCGTCCGGAACGCCACCACCCCCATCATCTCCATCCCCGGCGTGGTGGAACCACCCTCCATCGACTATGTGGTGCAACAGGAAACGCTGGCCCCATCATCGGGCGGGCCACCCACTTCCTGCTCACGGTGTCGATGCCCGAAACCCCACCCAGGAATATCCCCTCTACTACGGGAAAGCAGTCCGCCGTGTCTGAGTGGACCGACGACAACGGCACCCGACATTGGATCGACGATCACGGGCGGGAACACGTCGACCTCACCGCCGAACAAACCCTCCACCTCGACATCAACTACAACCTAGGAGAATGACATGGCACTCGCCACCAACGCGATGAAAACCGCCCTGCTCAATGCGTATGCAGCGCAGGGAACGTGGATTTCCCTGCACACCGCCGACCCCGGCAGCACCGGCGCATCCGAGGTGTCGGGCGGTACCCCCGCGTATGCCCGCCAGCAGACGACCTGGGGGACTCCGGCGTCGGGTTCCATGACCGGGTCGAAGGTGTCGATCAACGTGCCCGCCACCACCGTCGTCGCGGCCGGCGTGTACTCGGCGCAAACCTCCGGCACCTATTTGGACAAACTGTCCATCCCCTCCACCACAGTCAGTGCGAACGCCACCATCGACGTCACCCCCACGATCACCATCACGTAGATGATCGTTCTGGCAGGCAGGGTGGTGACGGCAGTCCCCAACCGTCCCTACCTGTTTACGGCGGTACCGGTTCCGCGGGTGGGTGTGGTGCTACCTGCTGCACCCCACACGCGGGTGGTGGTACCGGAAGCCCGGCACACTGGGGTGAGGTTGCCGACGGCCCCGCACTATCGGACCCGCCGGCCCCGCACCAAAGAACGGTTGATGTCCGGCAACACCATCACCGTCACCGCTGCGGGTGTGGTGTACGCCCGACTCTGCGTGGACTATGCGGAGCAATCCGTCCAGGTGGGGCAGTCCGGGAAACTCGGTGTCGGCATAGCCGGTACCGGTTCGGGTGTGGTGGCTGGTGTGGGTGTGGTGCGTGCCCGTTACACCCTGACCGCAACCAACACCATCACCACCGACACCAGCAGCGATGGCCGCGCCCGCTACACACTCGACGCTACACAAGCGACCACTGTCACCCCTGCAGCGTCGACGGCAACTCTCTACACCCTGACCGCCACACAAGACATCACCATCACCCAACCTGTCGTCACCCGCCCACGCATTGAGCTGGATGCAGCACAAGACATGGTGGTGGCGCCGACAGCATCGTCAGTGCCATCGGTGGGATCGGTGAATGCGGATGCCTCCCAAACGTTCGAGGTGACGTCTGTGGCGGTGGTGAGGGTACGACACACCATCTCCGCCACCCAAACCACCACCGTGGGGCAGGCCACCGAACTGGGTGGCCTACGCGTACCGTTAGCCGCTTCTCAAACGGTGGCTGCCGACCAAACCGGTACGGCGCGGGCACGCTACACGCTGGCGGCACTGCAAACCATTAATGTCGCCGACACCGCAGACCTGCGCCCCCAGCTCGCCGCCGCCAACACTGTGACTGTCACTGGCACAGCCACATCCCGACCCCGCCACACCCTGACCGGCACCAACAGTGCTGCAACATCGAGTGCCGCGACCGCCACCCTCGTCACGTTCACCCGTCAACGCATGCAGAACGGGTCAGTATCGAACTCGTTCCTCCCGTATGTGCAGGTGACCGGGTTCACCTCTGACCCACCTATCCGGCGACGGTCACCAACAATGCGCTCGTCGTGAAGGGCGCCGGGAACGTCACCCTCACCTGGTCGGCGACTGGTAACGGCAACATCAAAATCCAACGCAACGGTGTCGACGTCGGCAGCGTCGGACTCACCGGCACAGTGTCGTTGACCGTCGCCGCAGGCGACCAACTCACCATGTGGCATGCCTCGAATGGCGGACCTCAGTCAGTGTCTGGCTGCTGGATCAACATCACCCCCGCATAAGGCGCCCGTCTGCGGTACCCCCCTCCTGTTCGAAAGGAAGTTCATGTCCGGACGTTTGACTGGTGTGTATCAGCTCCCCGATGGGGGGTTCCCGCCGCGGGATTCGAAACTGTGGATTCGGGTGCCGGTGGACCGCAACAACGCTGGGGTGACCGTGTACTCGGCGCCCACCGTCATCCCCATCAACCCGCCCACGCACCCGTCCGCCCCTGGTTTCTACGACTCGGGGTTGCTCCCTGAGGGTCCGTACCAGGTGCAGAAGGCGATCTTCGGGCGAAGGATTACCGGTCGAAGTGGTATTCGGTTGTCCTGACAGAAGGTTCGCACACGCTGCAGGAGTTGATCGAGGACTACGACCCCGACGCCTACACCCCAGCCGTGGTGAACGCTGTCGCCACCCTGCGGGACGAGACCCGCACGGCCCGTGATGAGGCAGCCCAAATCCTGGAGGACGTGACGGCAGGTGCGGTACCGGATTCGGCGGTGGCATCGAAGATCACCGCCGAGGGGTCTGCCTCCCGTGCCGCGGTCGATGCCCGTGTCGCAGCAGGCACACAGGCTTCCTCACACAAGAGGTAGCTGAGGAACTTATGCTCGCGCGTGGGGGCGTGTTCTTCGTCGGCGAGCACGTCTCGTGGTGACTGGGCGGGGGTGATGCAACTCGGGAGTGGCACTAATACACCGCGCGTTGACTGATCTCATCGCTGCCGTGCCTGACGGTTCGACGATCGTCTTCGATGCGACCAGGAGTCGACGTGTACCGTCGACTCGGCACGGTGACGACGTCGACCGTCAGCACGGCGCGTGGATAGTCAACGCGGCGGTTCATAGTGCCACTCCCCGAGTGCACCCCCGCCCAGCACCCACGAGACCGTGCTCGCCGACGAAGAACACGCCCCCCACGCGCGGAGCATAAGTTTCCTCAGCTACCTCTTGTGTGAGGAAGCCTGTGGTGCCTGCTGCGACACGGGCATCGACCGCGGCACGGGAGGCAGACCCCTCGGCGGTGATCTTCGATGCCACCGCCGAATCCGGTACCGCACCTGCCGTCACGTCCTCCAGGATTTGGGCTGCCTCATCACGGGCCGTGCGGGTCTCGTCCGCAGGGTGGCGACAGCGTTCACCACGGCTGGGGTGTAGGCGTCGGGGTCGTAGTCCTCGATCAACTCCTGCAGCGTGTGCGAACCTTCTGTCAGGACAACCGAATACCACTTCGACCGGTAATCCTTCGCCCCGAAGATCGCCTTCTGCACCTGGTACGGACCCTCAGGGAGCAACCCCGAGTCGTAGAAACCAGGGGCGGACGGGTGCGTGGGCGGGTTGATGGGGATGACGGTGGGCGCCGAGTACACGGTCACCCCAGCGTTGTTGCGGTCCACCGGCACCCGAATCCACAGTTTCGAATCCCGCGGCGGGAACCCCCCATCGGGGAGCTGATACACACCAGTCAAACGTCCGGACATGAACTTCCTTTCGAACAGGAGGGGGGGTACCGCAGACGGGCGCCTTATGCGGGGGTGATGTTGATCCAGCAGCCAGACACTGACTGAGGTCCGCCATTCGAGGCATGCCACATGGTGAGTTGGTCGCCTGCGGCGACGGTCAACGACACTGTGCCGGTGAGTCCGACGCTGCCGACGTCGACACCGTTGCGTTGGATTTTGATGTTGCCGTTACCAGTCGCCGACCAGGTGAGGGTGACGTTCCCGGCGCCCTTCACGACGAGCGCATTGTTGGTGACCGTCGCCGGATAGGTGGGGTCAGAGGTGAACCCGGTCACCTGCACATACGGGAGGAACGAGTTCGATACTGACCCGTTCTGCATGCGTTGACGGGTGAACGTGACGAGGGTGGCGGTCGCGGCACTCGATGTTGCAGCACTGTTGGTGCCGGTCAGGGTGTGGCGGGGTCGGGATGTGGCTGTGCCAGTGACAGTCACAGTGTTGGCGGCGGCGAGCTGGGGCGCAGGTCTGCGGTGTCGGCGACATTAATGGTTTGCAGTGCCGCCAGCGTGTAGCGTGCCCGCGCCGTACCGGTTTGGTCGGCAGCCACCGTTTGAGAAGCGGCTAACGGTACGCGTAGGCCACCCAGTTCGGTGGCCTGCCCCACGGTGGTGGTTTGGGTGGCGGAGATGGTGTGTCGTACCCTCACCACCGCCACAGACGTCACCTCGAACGTTTGGGAGGCATCCGCATTCACCGATCCCACCGATGGCACTGACGATGCTGTCGGCGCCACCACCATGTCTTGTGCTGCATCCAGCTCAATGCGTGGGCGGGTGACGACAGGTTGGGTGATGGTGATGTCTTGTGTGGCGGTCAGGGTGTAGAGAGTTGCCGTCGACGCTGCAGGGGTGACAGTGGTCGCTTGTGTAGCGTCGAGTGTGTAGCGGGCGCGGCCATCGCTGCTGGTGTCGGTGGTGATGGTGTTGGTTGCGGTCAGGGTGTAACGGGCACGCACCACACCCACACCAGCCACCACACCCGAACCGGTACCGGCTATGCCGACACCGAGTTTCCCGGACTGCCCCACCTGGACGGATTGCTCCGCATAGTCCACGCAGAGTCGGGCGTACACCACACCCGCAGCGGTGACGGTGATGGTGTTGCCGGACATCAACCGTTCTTTGGTGCGGGGCCGGCGGGTCCGATAGTGCGGGGCCGTCGGCAACCTCACCCCAGTGTGCCGGGCTTCCGGTACCACCACCCGCGTGTGGGGTGCAGCAGGTAGCACCACACCCACCCGCGGAACCGGTACCGCCGTAAACAGGTAGGGACGGTTGGGGACTGCCGTCACCACCCTGCCTGCCAGAACGATCATCTACGTGATGGTGATCGTGGGGGTGACGTCGATGGTGGCGTTCGCACTGACTGTGGTGGAGGGGATGGACAGTTTGTCCAAATAGGTGCCGGAGGTTTGCGCCGAGTACACGCCGGCCGCGACGACGGTGGTGGCGGGCACGTTGATCGACACCTTCGACCCGGTCATGGAACCCGACGCCGGAGTCCCCCAGGTCGTCTGCTGGCGGGCATACGCGGGGGTACCGCCCGACACCTCGGATGCGCCGGTGCTGCCGGGGTCGGCGGTGTGCAGGGAAATCCACGTTCCCTGCGCTGCATACGCATTGAGCAGGGCGGTTTTCATCGCGTTGGTGGCGAGTGCCATGTCATTCTCCTAGGTTGTAGTTGATGTCGAGGTGGAGGGTTTGTTCGGCGGTGAGGTCGACGTGTTCCCGCCCGTGATCGTCGATCCAATGTCGGGTGCCGTTGTCGTCGGTCCACTCAGACACGGCGGACTGCTTTCCCGTAGTAGAGGGGATATTCCTGGGTGGGGGTTTCGGGCATCGACACCGTGAGCAGGAAGTGGGTGGCCCGCCCGATGATGGGGGCCAGCGTTTCCTGTTGCACCACATAGTCGATGGAGGGTGGTTCCACCACGCCGGGGATGGAGATGATGGGGGTGGTGGCGTTCCGGACGGGGTCGCCTTCGAAAAAGTAGAGGGTCGATGCTGCACCGACCGGCCACGATGTGATGTTGCCGGAGGTGGCGTCGATGGGGTCGAGGGAGAAAACCAGGTCACTGTTCTGGTAGAGGGGGATTTCCGCTTTCGTTCCCTCCCATCCGAGGGTGACGGTGGTCATGGTGTCTCCTGTTCTGTGAGTTCATATCCGAGTGCCGCCAAAGCATCAGCGTGGGTGGCGAGGTCGGGGTTGATGGTCATCGCGAACGACTTCGAGTCAGTCGACAGGATCGGGGTCAAACCGTTGGCGGGGTCACCGTCGTAGTCGATGACCTGGCCACGCTCATCCGACAGGAACACCGACACATCCGGTTTCAGATGCGACCGCGAGACGGGAACCTGCATTCCCATGCTGGTGAGAATCGAAGTCATGTCAGGCACTTCCACCACCAACACCAACAGGAACCCATCCTCCGTGGAGTACAGGTTCGTGATCGGCGGCATATGCGGAAGAGCTTCAGCCACAAGGGTTGCTGGTTTCATACTCATCTCCAGAAGATCCAGATCACACCGGTAGCGCCGATACCGCCAGCGCCGAATGAGCCGGTACCGCCGTTCGAACCACCACCACCGCCACCACCACCGCCGGGATAGCCGCCCGGGCCGCCAGCTCCGCCGCTGTAGTTGAGGAAGCTGACACGGCCACCACCACCACCGCCACCACCACCGGCGCCGCCACACTTCGTTTGAGTTGCCGGCGACACGTTCGCGCCTGCACCACCGGGTCCACCGTTACCGCTAGGCGCACCTGCCCCCGCAGTCCCACCAGCGCCGAGAGGCGTTGACCCGCCCGCCAAACCATTCGTGCCGGAGTCTGCTAGTGTCCTGAGTCATTAATTCGTGTGCAGTAGTGGGCGATGGAGTCGAGGATCTGGTCAGCGGTCTTGACCCACACGTAGGGGCGGGGGTTGTCGTTCCAGGTCTCGATCCACGCTCTGATGTCGGCATTGAGTGCTCGTACGGTGCGGTGGGTGGAGCGTTGGAGTTTCTTGGTGGTCAGTTCGGCGAACCAGCGTTCGACGAGGTTCATCCAGGATGAGCTGGTGGGGGTGAAGTGGACAACAAACCGCGGGTGCGCGGTCAGCCATCGCTTGACCGCGGGTGTCTTGTGGGTGGAGGCATTGTCCATGACCAGGTGGACGTCGAGCTCGTCGGGTACCTCGGCGTCGATCTTGCGGAGGAATCCGATGAATTCCGTTGCGCGATGCCGTGAGTGAAGCGAACCGATGACTTTGCCCGACGCGATGTCCAACGCCGCGTACAGGCTGGAGGTGCCGTTGCGCACGTAGTCGTGGCTGGCCCGTTGCGGGGTGCCCGGGAGCATGGGAAAGATCGGCTGGGTGCGATCGAGCGCTTGGATCTGGGTCTTCTCGTCAACGCAGAGCACCAGGGCACGTTCGGGTGGGTTCATGTAGAGCCCGACGACGTCGCGGACCTTTTCGGTGAACATGGGATCTTTCGACAGCTTCCACGAATCCTGTTTGTGTGGAGCCAATCCGAACGCTCTCCATACACGCGAAACAGTTGACTGCGACATGTCGAGATGCTCAGCCATCGACCGAGTCGACCAGTGTGTCGCATTCTTCGGAGTGGTCTCGAGAGTTGCGGTGATCAGGTCTTTGATCTGCTCGTCGCCGACGGTTCGAGGTCGCCCGGGCCGGGGTTCGTCGAGCAACCCCTCGCAGCGGTGCTCGACGAACCGGCCTCGCCATCGCCGCACGGTACCTCGGTTGAGGCCGAGTCGTTGTGCCACTTCGGTATTCGACCCGCCATCTGCGGCAGCGAGAACGATTCGTGATCGCATCGCCAAACCCGAGGCCGTCGTTCGCCGACGCGCCACCCTTCGAGCTCACGGCGCTCGTCATCGGTCAGAACAATATCCACTGCTCGCGGACCCCGGGTTGCCATTCCCCAGTCTATCAACCGAATGACAATTAATGACTCAGGACACTAGACCACCACCGCCGCCGTTCCCCGGCAGGGATGTGGTGGGTGAATAGCCGAACGATGTCGAGATCCCACCCTGCCCTGGGGTCGTGGTGATATGGGTGCCGAAACTGGACGGATTGCCATTCGTGCCAACGACGTAAGGCGTACTCGAATCCACTGATTCGGGGTCGAGTTGCTGGAAAATGTATCACCGCGACCGTTGGGAAACCTGATAGCAACTCGTCCGAGTACGCCTTACGTCGTTGGCACGAATGGCAATCCGTCCAGTTTCGGCACCCATATCACCACGACCCCAGGGCAGGGTGGGATCTCGACATCGTTCGGCTATTCACTCCCTGCCGGGGAACGGCGGCGGTGGTGGTCTAGTGTCCTGAGTCATTAATTGTCATTCGGTTGATAGACTGGGGAATGGCAACCCGGGGTCCGCGAGCAGTGGATATTGTTCTGACCGATGACGAGCGCCGTGAGCTCGAAGGGTGGGCGCGTCGGCGAACGACGGCCTCGGGTTTGGCGATGCGATCACGAATCGTTCTCGCTGCCGCAGATGGCGGGTCGAATACCGAAGTGGCACAACGACTCGGCCTCAACCGAGGTACCGTGCGGCGATGGCGAGGCCGGTTCGTCGAGCACCGCTGCGAGGGGTTGCTCGACGAACCCCGGCCCGGGCGACCTCGAACCGTCGGCGACGAGCAGATCAAAGACCTGATCACCGCAACTCTCGAGACCACTCCGAAGAATGCGACACACTGGTCGACTCGGTCGATGGCTGAGCATCTCGACATGTCGCAGTCAACTGTTTCGCGTGTATGGAGAGCGTTCGGATTGGCTCCACACAAACAGGATTCGTGGAAGCTGTCGAAAGATCCCATGTTCACCGAAAAGGTCCGCGACGTCGTCGGGCTCTACATGAACCCACCCGAACGTGCCCTGGTGCTCTGCGTTGACGAGAAGACCCAGATCCAAGCGCTCGATCGCACCCAGCCGATCTTTCCCATGCTCCCGGGCACCCCGCAACGGGCCAGCCACGACTACGTGCGCAACGGCACCTCCAGCCTGTACGCGGCGTTGGACATCGCGTCGGGCAAAGTCATCGGTTCGCTTCACTCACGGCATCGCGCAACGGAATTCATCGGATTCCTCCGCAAGATCGACGCCGAGGTACCCGACGAGCTCGACGTCCACCTGGTCATGGACAATGCCTCCACCCACAAGACACCCGCGGTCAAGCGATGGCTGACCGCGCACCCGCGGTTTGTTGTCCACTTCACCCCCACCAGCTCATCCTGGATGAACCTCGTCGAACGCTGGTTCGCCGAACTGACCACCAAGAAACTCCAACGCTCCACCCACCGCACCGTACGAGCACTCAATGCCGACATCAGAGCGTGGATCGAGACCTGGAACGACAACCCCCGCCCCTACGTGTGGGTCA
Organism: Gordonia westfalica; assembly: GCF_900105725.1. Classification (NCBI taxonomy): domain Bacteria; kingdom Bacillati; phylum Actinomycetota; class Actinomycetes; order Mycobacteriales; family Gordoniaceae; genus Gordonia; species Gordonia westfalica. The sequence goes on along the minus strand of NZ_FNLM01000038.1, from coordinate 2,934 downwards.
AGACCGCTGACCAGATCCTCGACTCCATCGCCCACTACTGCACACGAATTAATGACTCAGGACACTAGCAGACTCCGGCACGAATGGTTTGGCGGGCGGGTCAACGCCTCTCGGCGCTGGTGGGACTGCGGGGGCAGGTGCGCCTAGCGGTAACGGTGGACCCGGTGGTGCAGGCGCGAACGTGTCGCCGGCAACTCAAACGAAGTGTGGCGGCGCCGGTGGTGGTGGCGGTGGTGGTGGTGGCCGTGTCAGCTTCCTCAACTACAGCGGCGGAGCTGGCGGCCCGGGCGGCTATCCCGGCGGTGGTGGTGGCGGTGGTGGTGGTTCGAACGGCGGTACCGGCTCATTCGGCGCTGGCGGTATCGGCGCTACCGGTGTGATCTGGATCTTCTGGAGATGAGTATGAAACCAGCAACCCTTGTGGCTGAAGCTCTTCCGCATATGCCGCCGATCACGAACCTGTACTCCACGGAGGATGGGTTCCTGTTGGTGTTGGTGGTGGAAGTGCCTGACATGACTTCGATTCTCACCAGCATGGGAATGCAGGTTCCCGTCTCGCGGTCGCATCTGAAACCGGATGTGTCGGTGTTCCTGTCGGATGAGCGTGGCCAGGTCATCGACTACGACGGTGACCCCGCCAACGGTTTGACCCCGATCCTGTCGACTGACTCGAAGTCGTTCGCGATGACCATCAACCCCGACCTCGCCACCCACGCTGATGCTTTGGCGGCACTCGGATATGAACTCACAGAACAGGAGACACCATGACCACCGTCACCCTCGGATGGGAGGGAACGAAAGCGGAAATCCCCCTCTACCAGAACAGTGACCTGGTTTTCTCCCTCGACCCCATCGACGCCACCTCCGGCAACATCACATCGTGGCCGGTCGGTGCAGCATCGACCCTCTACTTTTTCGAAGGCGACCCCGTCCGGAACGCCACCACCCCCATCATCTCCATCCCCGGCGTGGTGGAACCACCCTCCATCGACTATGTGGTGCAACAGGAAACGCTGGCCCCCATCATCGGGCGGGCCACCCACTTCCTGCTCACGGTGTCGATGCCCGAAACCCCCACCCAGGAATATCCCCTCTACTACGGGAAAGCAGTCCGCCGTGTCTGAGTGGACCGACGACAACGGCACCCGACATTGGATCGACGATCACGGGCGGGAACACGTCGACCTCACCGCCGAACAAACCCTCCACCTCGACATCAACTACAACCTAGGAGAATGACATGGCACTCGCCACCAACGCGATGAAAACCGCCCTGCTCAATGCGTATGCAGCGCAGGGAACGTGGATTTCCCTGCACACCGCCGACCCCGGCAGCACCGGCGCATCCGAGGTGTCGGGCGGTACCCCCGCGTATGCCCGCCAGCAGACGACCTGGGGGACTCCGGCGTCGGGTTCCATGACCGGGTCGAAGGTGTCGATCAACGTGCCCGCCACCACCGTCGTCGCGGCCGGCGTGTACTCGGCGCAAACCTCCGGCACCTATTTGGACAAACTGTCCATCCCCTCCACCACAGTCAGTGCGAACGCCACCATCGACGTCACCCCCACGATCACCATCACGTAGATGATCGTTCTGGCAGGCAGGGTGGTGACGGCAGTCCCCAACCGTCCCTACCTGTTTACGGCGGTACCGGTTCCGCGGGTGGGTGTGGTGCTACCTGCTGCACCCCACACGCGGGTGGTGGTACCGGAAGCCCGGCACACTGGGGTGAGGTTGCCGACGGCCCCGCACTATCGGACCCGCCGGCCCCGCACCAAAGAACGGTTGATGTCCGGCAACACCATCACCGTCACCGCTGCGGGTGTGGTGTACGCCCGACTCTGCGTGGACTATGCGGAGCAATCCGTCCAGGTGGGGCAGTCCGGGAAACTCGGTGTCGGCATAGCCGGTACCGGTTCGGGTGTGGTGGCTGGTGTGGGTGTGGTGCGTGCCCGTTACACCCTGACCGCAACCAACACCATCACCACCGACACCAGCAGCGATGGCCGCGCCCGCTACACACTCGACGCTACACAAGCGACCACTGTCACCCCTGCAGCGTCGACGGCAACTCTCTACACCCTGACCGCCACACAAGACATCACCATCACCCAACCTGTCGTCACCCGCCCACGCATTGAGCTGGATGCAGCACAAGACATGGTGGTGGCGCCGACAGCATCGTCAGTGCCATCGGTGGGATCGGTGAATGCGGATGCCTCCCAAACGTTCGAGGTGACGTCTGTGGCGGTGGTGAGGGTACGACACACCATCTCCGCCACCCAAACCACCACCGTGGGGCAGGCCACCGAACTGGGTGGCCTACGCGTACCGTTAGCCGCTTCTCAAACGGTGGCTGCCGACCAAACCGGTACGGCGCGGGCACGCTACACGCTGGCGGCACTGCAAACCATTAATGTCGCCGACACCGCAGACCTGCGCCCCCAGCTCGCCGCCGCCAACACTGTGACTGTCACTGGCACAGCCACATCCCGACCCCGCCACACCCTGACCGGCACCAACAGTGCTGCAACATCGAGTGCCGCGACCGCCACCCTCGTCACGTTCACCCGTCAACGCATGCAGAACGGGTCAGTATCGAACTCGTTCCTCCCGTATGTGCAGGTGACCGGGTTCACCTCTGACCCCACCTATCCGGCGACGGTCACCAACAATGCGCTCGTCGTGAAGGGCGCCGGGAACGTCACCCTCACCTGGTCGGCGACTGGTAACGGCAACATCAAAATCCAACGCAACGGTGTCGACGTCGGCAGCGTCGGACTCACCGGCACAGTGTCGTTGACCGTCGCCGCAGGCGACCAACTCACCATGTGGCATGCCTCGAATGGCGGACCTCAGTCAGTGTCTGGCTGCTGGATCAACATCACCCCCGCATAAGGCGCCCGTCTGCGGTACCCCCCCTCCTGTTCGAA
>NZ_FNLM01000037.1 GCF_900105725.1 Gordonia westfalica | reverse complement strand
CCGATCCCGAAATCCCGAAATGGAGGTAGTTCAATGCCTGGACCTGCTCCGAAGCACCCGTCTGTGCGTGCTCGCCGCAACAACCCGAAGAAGGACTTCCGGTCTCTGCCGTCTGAGGGCGTGAGGGCGCTACGCCTGAGTGGCCTCTGCTTCCGGATGTGAATGCGTCGGCGATGCTCGAGGTTGCTCGCGATCGTGTCGCGTCACTCCAGGTGGAGTTGGAGGTGAGGACGATGGTCGCGCGAAGGGCCGGCTGCGGCGCGATCTGAACAAGAATGAACTGCTGTGGCCAGTTGCAGTTGCAGATTGAGCAGCACTGATGCAGAGAAGCGTTGTGGCGGATCTGTGGTCGACGCTCAGGCGGTGATCTGGGAAAGTCCATACGCATCGTGAGTTGCGCAATATGTCGTGGAAGTTCGTGCGAGCAGGCGACCTGAAGGCTGCTGCGAGGCGGCAGTTGTCTGACCGTCTCGGTTGAATCCGCTGGCGCTGATGCGTCTGCGGCGAGTTGAGCATGTCGACGAGGTGGAGAACCGTGGCAAGCGCCGGCGGAAACGTCGGTGCCGCAGCGGAAGAATCTCCGAAGGATGATCGCGCTCGAGTCTCTACGCCGTGTGACCCGTGCTGCTGGTCGTTCCGGTCCAGACCCGGAACCCTGGCCAACCTGGGCGCGATATGCGATCTGATCGAGGATCGTGCGATCTATGGCCGGGTTCGTTGCAGGGGAGCCGTACGAGATTGACCGGAGTTTCGGCGTTCATCATCGTGCTTTCGAGTGTTCCGAAAGTCATCTTGGGAGACGTCGTCGGTTCAAACGGTTGGACTGTCATCCGCAAGGTTGCGAGACAGAGAAGCAGGCGCTCCTACGTTCTTGACTTTCATCGGAGGCGACCGGTTTGACGTGGGATGCCTCGGAATCCGGTGGGTAGCGGTGAACTCGGTACATTCCGATTGTGCGTGTCGGTGAGCAGTTGAGAACTGCTTACGGGCTTTGAAGTACATCGTCGAAGAAGCCTGATGCGGACTGTTCGATTCGACGTTGGATCGATTGTGCGCTGAATGATCACGTCGTGCTGACGCAAAGCGTCGCATTGTCGAACAACCAGGTCTCGTGACGGCGGCTCGTACGACGATGAACTGTTCGATGAGCCGCACGGCTGTATTTGCCGGCAGTTGAAGCGCACAGACGATGGATCGAACTGCGAAACGTCCGCTGGATATCCTGGTCGTTGTATTGGGACTGCCGGTCAACCCGTCAGGTTCGGTGCTGAAGAATTCACATCGAGCCACGCAGATCGCTGAAGGCAAAATTCAGCGTCCGGATTTTTATCTGTATCGCACGGATGACGATCGAACGGATCTGTCGGATAGGACGAGCGGATTCGGCGATCGCTGAGCGACCGGCCGATCGCGAGTTCGGTCGCCATTCGACGAGATCGCTTCGAAGTGGGATCGCCTGCGCCGATGGCGTATCTCGAGCGGGTGTGGTTGAACGGTGAAACGTCAGGGCGACCAGGCGTTTGACATGAAGAAGATCAAACCGGTTTGTGCCGCTCAGGGAGCGCATCCCTAAGGCGGTTCATCACTCTCGTTTCGATGGCGCCGGTTCCGTGACGCTACGCGTTGTGGCGACGAGCATCGACACCGGTTGCAGAGTGCTGGGTTGTGGAACGCCCGACGATGACGACCTAGAAGACGACGGTTGGAAGTCAACGAAGCTGAGTGACCGCCGCGTCGAGACCCATGACCGGTATGCGTGTGGAAGATGTACGCCGACCCCCACACTGACCGAAACGGTCGGCTCGTGGCTGCGAAATGGCTGACGGGTGAGGAGTGGTGGACCGCCGAGTGAAGCCGATGGCGTACACGCTGCGCGAGTATCGGGAAGCCATCGACTCGGGGTCGATCACATTCGGTGCGAACACAGCCACGAGGACTTTGTCAGCACCTCGGAAACGCGGGCCGCAAGGAACTGAAGATCGTGGACGACGAGGGAAACCCTTGGATGTCCTCCAGAAGCAAGATGTCGGCTGACCTCAAGTTTGATGCCGCGATGGCGTCGGTGCTGTCGTGGAAAGCCTGTCTGGACGCACGCAAGTCAGGGCTCGACCCAAGCCGGTCGGAATGCCACGTCGCATCTACTGAGAGGGTGGTGCATGATTCCGGTGACGCCGCCGAATGGCTCCCCGTCCTCACAGCCGTTTGGATGCTGCGCAGCCGCGAATCAGTCTGCTGCGTCGCTACGTTGACGGCGACGCCCCGTCCTGAGATGGGTAAGAATGTGCGGGCGTCGTGGCAGCGTTTTCAGCGGCAGTCGCGCGTCAACCTGGCGACGAAGATCTCGTCATCCTTGGCGGAGCGGCTGATCCCAACGGTATTGATGTTGGCTCCAACACGACAGTTGATGTGGTCTGCGGCGCAAAGGATCTGGCGCGATAACCGCATCAAAGGTGTGTCGCTAAGAAGCACCATCACATGCTGAATTACGCCACCAGCTACATGACTGCATGGTCGGGACAATGGCACCCGTCATCACGGCGGACTCACCGGAAATGATGTACGCGGCGACTGACCCGTTGCAGCGTGGAAGCGCGCGCCGCGATCCGTTGGTGCGTGACTCGGATGCGAAACAGACTTTGCGATCGTGTGTGTCAGATCGCTGCAGCTGTTCAGCGTTCGGTTGGGTAACCTGCCGAGTGGTGGAGCGGCGCATCCGCAACAACCGTGCAGTTCGGATCAGTGGATGCGCGACAAGTTCGTCATCACCGCGAGGCCGCGTGTGGTGTTGAACAACCGCTCGGAATGGTGAGTTCGAACCCATCTCGACACCATTCACCGCATCAAGCGGAATCCTCGAGCGTCGTGTGACATCAGCGATGCAGGCTGGTCAGCGCCCTCACGGAGTCTCCAAGAAGACGCCGAAGCAACGACATCGATTGGGCGTCGTTTCGAGCCGGCCTGGGTGTTGTGGACATCCCTGCGTATCGAGTTGTGGAGTCGATGCACGATATTAGGCTCTTTTGGAGGTGTGAAGGATGATTGGGAGCTGTCGAAGTCGCCACCGTTCCCGCGCTGCTTCCGGTTCTCAGAATCAGTCGCTACCGGCTCTGCTGCGATGAAGGAGCGTTATCCTGAAGCGCGTGACCGACTTGACGTGGTTGATACGGGCTGTCGGCGATCATCTCGAAAGCTTTGCGTATCGAGGGTTTGAGACCGAGGAGACATTCTCTTGTCGTGGAAACGCCGAATCACGTGTCGCTGTCGAGAATATGACGCCGTGAAGCGAAGTGTCGGGGAGTCATGGAAGTCGATGCGAACATTCTTGGCTACTCGCCGGAGCAGATCGAGCAGGATGCCTTAGATCTGGCTGACGAGCAGCTGATGAGTTTCGTGGACAACGCGAATGCCCGAGTCTGATCGCCTTCTGATCGGCTACCAACAGGCCGTTGCGGACGTCCGCGCGCGGGTGATGAACTACGCCAACGCAATCTGGGGTGGGCTTCCCGCGTTCCGTGATGCTCAGGCAGAGAGCTGATTGCCCGACTGGTGCCGATGGTGACGGCGGGACAACTTCAAGTCGCGAATCTGACGTCCAGTTATATTGCCCGTGCTGTATCAGGTGGAGTTCCGCTTCCAGTGGATCGA
>NZ_FNLM01000035.1 GCF_900105725.1 Gordonia westfalica | reverse complement strand
AGCATGACCCTCGAGCTCGCTGATGATGTCGGACGTCCGACCGTATCGGACGTCCTTGAACGCCTTCTGATTCCACTCGATTCTCACGACGACTTCACCACCTTCAGAGTTACGACGTAGCAACCGCCGCCCGTGAGAGACGGAATCCTGGTGTAGTCCTTGGGTTGGCCGACAACGTCATAGACAGTTCCGTCGATGACTTCCCTGTCACGTGGTGACACCGGACCGAAATCGGGGAGGACGATGATTCCCACGTCAACGGAGTCCCGGATGTGCCCCGGGAGATCTAGTTCATCGCTTTGTGGGTCGATGAACGTCACGAACTTCCGCGGGTCCGGTTCGCCCCAGGACTCGACATCGTTGCCGTAGTCGTCGGCGCCGGTTCCGTTGAACGGCAGGTGTTCTACGTCGAAGACGGCGGGTATTCCCCTACGGTGCCTGGACAATGACTTGCCCTCCCTGCCAGCGAAACGATGCCGCCAACTTCAGGTCCGACTCGGACATCTGCAAACCCGAGTTCGGCGCTCGGACCGACCATGCAGTGGTCTGCGAGATCGGACCTGCGGAGTCGGTCAGCGACCGGGCTCCGGCCATCACTTCCTCCGGCGTCACAAGAGCGCGGATCACCATTTCGGCGACCGCATTCTTCACACGCGGCGGCACTTCTCCGCCATGCGAGTATGTGACAGTGAGGAACCGTGAAGAATCACATCCGACGGTCAACCACATCCCATTTCGGGTGTAGTCCACAGAGTTTCCCGCGTCATCGGTCACAGACGTCACCCCTGTGACTGGCAACTGGTCCAGACGGACCCGCCCACCATTCACCTTCAACCGCACCGTCGACTCGCCGGGGGTGAACTGCTGTTGGGATGCGGCACGGAACTGGTCCGATGCCGCATCCAACAGTTGATACACCGACGCGTGCTCAGGTTCGGTCAGGTCCCTTTGCGCCACGGCGATCACGTCGTCACGAACAGCAAGGGGAGGAAGAGACACCTGGATCAGCTACCCGAAGTCATTCCGAACTTGACGACGCCGTCCGGACGGACAACCTTGCCGCCGTACACGTGCAGGCCGCGCAGCCGGTCGGCGAAGCTGTTGTCGGCGCGCAGGGCCTCCACCTTATCGAGCTGCGACACGTAGGCCGCGGCCTCCGGGTGGAACGCCACGAAGCCGGGGGTGGAGTTGTTGGGCAGGTTGTTCGACGACAGCACACGGAACCCGAGGAGGGAGCCGATGGTGCCGTTGCGGAGGCCGTTGTTGTCGCCGGACACATCGAAGCTGGTGAGCTTCGAATCCGCGCCGAGGAGCAGACCTTCGAAGTCGGCGTTGCACACGAGAACTCGGCCGGAGGCGGGGGCGTTCTTCTTGTTCAGGGCCACACGAGCAGCCTTGACGAGGTCGAATGCCTTGTTCCCGGTGTCCGGAGCGGAGCCCGACAGGTTGGTGGCTCCGGCGGCGAGCATGGTGGCGATGAACTTGTCCGCGTCATCGACGAGCGCCTTTCCGGCGGCGTCGGTGTACGGGGCCAGGCTGCCCGCAGACTGGGCGGCGTCGATGTCGTCGACCTTGAAGTCGAAGTTCTTCTCCTGGTCGATCAGGAGGTCGACGCCGGTGTCGGTGATGGCGTCAGCCGACGTGGTGCGGTTGTTGGCCTTGTAGTCCTTGATCGCGGGTGCGACGACACCGGGGATGTGGACGGTGTTGCCCTTTGTCGCGACGCCTTCGTACTGGCGGTCGAGCAGAGCGGCGAACACCTTCTCGGCGTCCCACGCCTGGGTGATGTTCGCCGCCCACAGTTCGGGAATGAAATGGGTGATGGCCATGATGGCTCCTTACTTTCGGATGCCCTTGAGTTCGTCGAGCTGGCCTTTGGCGTCAGCGTCGCGAATCTGGCTGGGGACATGTTCTTCAGGTCTGCCTGAGTGAGCTGCTGCACCTTGTTCGCCGGCGCCGCATCGGCATTGGCAACCACCGATGCCGGGCAGCGGGCGGTACGGTCTGCTTGGGTCCGCGGAACGATTGCAGGCGGTCGAGATGGGCGCGCATCTCCTCCTCGGTGTCACCGACGAGTAGATCCGCGGCACATCGGTGCCTTCCACGATCTTCTTGGCGAGGTTGTCGCGTTCCCGCTGCTTCGTGTTTGCAGCGAGGCAGCTTCGGCTTTTCGGCCCGCTCCTGCCAGGTCTGCTCGTCGCGTTCCTTCTGCGCCAGCAGTTCGTCGTACTTGCGGGCCTTGTCGGCGTTCGCCTTCCGGCCCTTCTCGTTCTCGCGAGACAGCGACTTCCACTTGTCGCGTTCAGCGATGAGATCCTCCACACTGAGCGTGGCTCACTGTCGGTGGTCTCAACCTCGGCGGTCGGGTCGTCTTGCTGGTCAACCGTTTCGGCGGCAGCAGTTTCCTCGGGCATGTTGCTCCTGACGTTTCGTCGGATGGTGCGCCGTTGCGGCGCTCAAAATCCCCGCACTGGTGTGCGAGGGAAGCTCTAGGCGGCTTTGAAGTTCTGGTCCGCCATGTGAGGACGGGGCCGATCTCTCCGTGGTCGCGGACCAGGAGAAGTTTCTGGTAGTCGTGGGCGGCGCGATTGTCGGCGCCGGTAAGTTCCCGCACCTGCTTGTGTGTGTCCTCGAGTAGATCCGGATCGATCACCCGGTCGCCGTTCCAATCCGACTTCACGGGAGCGACCGAACAGTCACATCCAGGGTGTATGGGCGACAGGTCACCAACGTGATAGCGCTGAGTAGAGGCGATGACACAGAGAGCACAGTTCTTGGGCCGTTCAGCACCCGCCGGTACGCCTTGACTCCAGCAGCCTGGAGGACGCGTCGGCCTGCCGTACCTTCGCCATCTGCATGTCCGTCGCCACCAGATGCATCAACCGTGTGGCCCGGCCGCGACTGCCGCATCCAGCGGTGCGGATTCGGAAAGGTCGGCCCATACCTGCTCAAAAGGCCTCCGGTACAACAGTTCGGGTCCACCCACGGCCACGGGTAACCCGTCTCGATCCACTGGAAGCGGAACTCCACCTGATACAGCACGGGCAATATAACTGGACGTCAGATTCGCGACTTGAAGTTGTCCGCCGTCACCATCGGCACCAGTCGGGCAATCAGCCTCTCTGCCTGAGCATCACGGAACGCGGGAAGCCCACCCAGATTGCGTTGGCGTAGTTCATCACCCGCGCGCGGACGTCCGCAACGGCCTGTTGGTAGCCGATCAGAAGGCGATCAGACTCGGGCATTCGCGTTGTCCACGAAACTCATCAGCTGCTCGTCAGCCAGATCTAAGGCATCCTGCTCGATCTGCTCCGGCGAGTAGCCAAGAATGTTGCGGGCAATCGACTTCCATGACTCCCCGCACCCTTCGCCTTCACCGCGGCGTCATACTTCTCCGACAGCGACACGTGATCCGGCGGTTCCACGACAAGGAGATCGTCTCCTCGGTCTCAAACCCTCGATACGCAAAGCTTTCGAGATGATCGCCGACAAGCCCGTATCAACCACGTCAAGTCGGTCACGCGCCTTCAGGATCAACGCTTCCTTCATCGCAGCAGAGCCGGTAGCCGACTGATTCTGAGAACCCGGAAGCAGCGCGGGAACGGGGTGGCCGACATCTCCGACAGCTCCCGCAAGTCATCCTTCACACCCTCCAGAAGAGGCCTAATATCGGTGGCATCGGACTCCCACAACTCGATACCAGCAGGGATGTCCCACAACGCACCAGGCGCCGGCTCGAACACCGACGCCCAATCGATGTCGTTGCCTTCGGCGTCCTTCTGTGGCAGACCTCCCGTGAGGGCGCGCTGACGCCACGCCTGCATCGCTGATGTCACACGACGCTCGAGGATTCCCGCGTTGATGCGGGTGATGGTGTCGAGATGGGGTTCGAACTCACCCATTCCGAGCGGGTTGTTCAACACCACCACCGGCGGCCCTCGCCGGTGATGACGAACTCTGTCGCCGCATCCCACTGATCCGAACTGGCACGGTTGTTGCGGATGCGCCGCTCCACCACCTCGGCAGGGTTTACCCACACCGAACGGCTGAACAGCTGCCAGCCGATCTGACACCACACGATCGCAAAGTCTGTTTCCGCATCCGAGTCACGCCACCAACGGATCGCGGCGCGCGCCTTCCACGGCTGCAACGGGTCAGTCGCCGCGTACATCATTTCCGGTGAGTCCGCCGTGATGACGGCGTGCCCATTGTCCCGACCCATGCAGTCATGTAGCTGGTGGCGTAATTCAGCATGTGATGGGTGGCTTCCTTAGCGACCACACCTTTGATGCGGTTATCGCGCCAGATCCTTTGCGCCGCAGCCACCACATCACTGTCGGTGTTGGAGCCAACATCAATACCGTTGGGGATCAGCCGCTCCGCCAAGGATGACGAGATCTTCGTCGCCAGGTTGACGCGCGACTGCCGCTGAAAACGCTGCCACGACGCCCGCACATTCTTACCCATCTCAGGGAGCGGGGCGTCGCCGTCAACGTAGCGACGCAGCAGACTGATTCGCGGCTGCGCAGCATCCAAACGGGCTGTGAGGACGGGGAGCCATTCGGCCGGCGTCACCGGAATCATGCACCACCCTCTCAGTAGATGCGACGTGGCATTCCGACCGGCCTTGGCGGTCGAGCCCCTGACTTGCGTGCGTCCAGACAGGCTTTCCACGACAGCACCGACGCCATCGCGGCATCAAACTTGAGGTCAGCCCGACCATCTTGCTTCTGGAGGACATCCAAGGGTTTCCCCTCGTCGTCCACGATCTTCAGTTCCTTGCGGCCCGCGTTTCCGAGGTGCCTGACAAAGTCCTCGTGGCTGTGTTCGCCACCGAATGTGATCGACCCCGAGTCGATGGCTTCCCGATACTCGCGCAGCGTGTACGCCATCGGCTTCACTCGGGCGGTCCACCACTCCTCCACCCGGTCAGGCCATTTCGCAGCCCACGAGCCGACCGTTTCGGTCCAGTGTGGGGGTCGGCGTACATCTTCCACACCGCATACCGGGTCATGGCGTCCTCGACGGCGGCGGTCACCTCAGCTTCGTTGACTTCCCAACCGTCGTCTTCTAGGTCGTCATCGTCGGGGCGTTCCCACAACCCCAGCAACTCCTGCAACCCGGTGTCGATGCTCGTCGCCACCAACGCGGTAGCGTCACGGAACCGGGCGCCATCGAAACCGAGAGTGATGAACCCGCCCTTAGGGATGCGCTCCCCTGAGCGGCACAAACCCGGTTTGATCTTCTTCATGTCAAACGCCTGGTCGCCCTGACGTTTCCACCGGTTCAACCACACCCGCTCGAGATACGGCCCATCGGCGCCAGGGCGATCCCACTTCGAAGCGATCTCGTCGAACTGGCCCGGACCGAACTCGCCGATCGGGCCGGTCGCCTCAGCGATCGCCCGAATCCGCTCGTCCTTATCCGACAGATCCCGTTCGGGATCGTCATCCGTGCGATACAGATAGAACAAGTCCGGACGCTGAATTTTGCCTTCAGCGATCTGCGTGGCCTCGATGTGAATCTCTTCAGCCACCGAACCCTGACCGGGTTGACCGGCAGTCCCCACATACAACGACCACGGATCATCCAGCGGACGTTTCGGCAGGTTCGCATCCATCGTCTGGTGCGCCTTCAACTGCCGCGGCAAATACAGCCGGTGCGGCTCATCGAAACAGTTCATCGTCGTACGAGCGCCGTCACGAGACCCTGGGTTGTTCGACAATGCGACCGCTTTGCCGTCAGCACGACCGTGATCATTCAGCCGCACAATCCGATCCAACGTCGAATCGAACAGGTCCGCATCAGGGCCTTCTTCGACGATGTACTTCAAAGCGCCGTAAGCAAGTTCCTCAACCTGCTCCACCGACACCGCCAACATCGGAATGTACGGCGAGTTCACCGGCCTACCCACCGGATTCCCCGAGGCATCCCACCCGTCAAACCGGGTCGGCCCCTCCGGATGAAGCTCACAGAACGCTAGGAGCGCCTGCTTCTCTGTCTTCGCCAACCCCTTGCGGACTGACAGTCCAACCCGTTTGAACCGACGACGTCCCTCCCAAGGATGACCTTTCGGGAACACCTCGAAAGCACGATGGATGAACGCCCGAAACTCCGGGTCAATCTCGTACGGCTCCCCCTGCAACGAACCCGGGCCATAGATCGCACGATCCTCGATCAGATCGCATATCTGCGGCCCAGGGTTGGCCAGGGTTCCGGGTCTGGACCCGGAACGACCAGCAGCACGGGTCACACGGCGTAGAGACTCGAGCGCGGATCATCCTTCGGAGGATTCTTCCGCTGCGGCACCGACGTTTCCCGCCGGCGCTTGCCACGGTTCTCCACCTCGTCGACATGCTCAACCTCGGCCCGCAGACGCATCAGCGCCAGCGGATTCAACCCGAGACGGTCAGACAACTGCCGCGCCTCCGCAGCAGCCTTCAGGTCGCCCTGCTCGGCACGAACCTTCCACCGCACATATTGCGCAACCTCACGATGCGTATGGGACTCTTCCCAGATCACCGCCTGAGGCGTCGACCACAGATCCGCCCACAACGCCTTCTCTGCATCAGTGGCCTGCTCAATCTGCAACTGCAACTGGGCCACCAGCAGTTCATTCTTGTTCAGATCGCGCCGCAGCCGGCCCTTCGCGCGACCATCGTCCTCACCCTCCAACTCCACCTGGAGTGACGCGACACGATCGCGAGCAACCTCGAGCATCGCCGACGCATTCACATCCGGAAGCAGAGGCCACTCAGGCGTAGCGCCCTCACGCCCTCAGACGGCAGAGACCGGAAGTCCTTCTTCGGGTTGTTGCGGCGAGCACGCACAGACGGGTGCTTCGGAGCAGGTCCAGGCATTGAACTACCTCCCATTTCGGGATCGGAGGCCCTAACCATTTCGGCAGGGCCAGAGCGTACGGAACCCGTACGCAGGTCTTTCAGCAGTGCCTTCCGGGGCCGGGAGGGGGTGGGGTGGGGGGTGGAGGCCCTGGGTTCGAACGGGTGTTCGATGTAGCACCGGGTGCCCGAGGTTGTCACCCGTTTCCGCAGGTCAGAGGCCTTTTCCGGCCTTGGCCTCGCGTTGGGTCTTGGGCTTGTGGCACTCGGTGCACAGAGTTTCGAGGTTGTCGAGATGGTTGGGGCCACCTGCTGCTCGGTTGCGGGTGTGGTCGGCGTGGAGAGTGCCGTCTCCGGGGTTGCCGTGGTGGCCGCAGCGTTGGCAGGTGTACTGGTCACGGCGGAAGCAGGCTGTTTGGAGCCTGTGGGGGACGTTGCGCCCTTGGATTGGGGCCAGGTGGTTCGGTGTTTTGGGCAGTAGGTGTGGCCGACTGTGCGGGTGGTGCAGTCTGTTCGACCGCACTTCTTGGGTGCCCTCGGCATTACCCGGCATACCTCCATGCTTTTCGGGGCATGGTTCGTTCGATTCCGTCGGGATGTTGGATGACGGTGTGGTCGTCGCGATGGTCGACCAACGACGGGTGGGTGTAGGCGGCGCGGCGGCCTTCGGCCAGCATCCACGTGGTGATGGCTTCGTCGAGCGGGAGGGTGAGTCCGTCGATGTGCTCGAGCATCTGCTTGACGAGTGGTGTTCGGATGGCAACACCAACGGTGTGCCACAGGTTCGGCAGGGTGAAGTAGTTGGCGCCAGCGTTGTCGGCTTCGGTGATGGCCAGCCGGTACACGTCCTGCGCTTGGAGTGGGTAGCTGGTGCCGCAGTAGAGGGACACCACATCGGTGGGTGTGGAGGTGAGGGCTTCGGCCAGTCGGGTGTGGAAGTCGGTGCACGGGATGGCGTCGTCCTCGAGCACCACAGTCCAGTCGCTGTTGGTCATGGATGCTGCAGCCCATGCCCTCTGCCCATTGGCTGTGAGTCCCGATGCTTGGGTGTCGAGGACTAGGTCGGCATCCAATGCTTGGGCGAGTTCGTAGGCTTGGGTCTTGCGCCGTACGTCCCCGACGACAGCGATCCGGTACAGCATCAGTCGGCTGCGATGGCCTCGGCCGTGTCCCGCAGGATGCTGGCCACCTGGTCTCGCAGCCCCTCGATGGACAGCTCGTAGTTGACGTTGTTGCCGTCGGTGTGGACTTGGGTTGCGGTCACGTCGATTGAGGCGGTGCCGAGTTCGTGGAAGATCCCATCGACCATCAGTCCGAGCTTGGCGTTCAGAACTCCGAGTGCTGCCATCAGTAGCCTGTCCCCTCGTGTTGTCCTGTGTGCAGCAGGGTTTGGGTCTTCATCCACCCGAACTTCCAGCCCTGCTGCCGGAGCTGTGTGGACTTGACGCGTTCGGAGTCGGGTTGTTGGGGCCAGCCGTCGAGCCAGGCTTCACGTCGCCACACCGCTGGGTTGGTGGTGTGGACTAAGTCTTGGGCGATGTGGTCGCCGCGGTCCTCGATCACCCTGTGCTTGCCGAGCGCTTCGAGTCGTTGCCGGCACACCTCGAGTCCTTCGAGGACACCATCGGTCTCGTAGTCGTAGAACGGGTCTCGGAGTAGGGCGATCTGGGCGAGGTCTCGTTCGGTGTCGAGGATGTCTGTCAGCTCTTTGAGATCCACATCCGCAATGAACTGGAAGTCCTCTTCGACGAACAGTGTGTAGTCGCCGGCCATCACAGTGCAGGCCAGTTGCATGGTGTGGCGTAGCCTCTGCCATGGCCTTCGATGAGGCGTACTGGGGGGGGGGGGGGGGGCGCGCCACCCATGCTGACTGGCCGTGCAGCTGTGATGGCCGGCGACTACACACTGTTCGTCGAAGAGACTTCCAGTTCATTGCGGATGTGGATCTCAAAGAGCTGACAGACATCCTCGACACCGAACGAGACCTCGCCCAGATCGCCCTACTCCGAGACCCGTTCTACGACTACGAGACCGATGGTGTCCTCGAAGGACTCGAGGTGTGCCGGCAACGACTCGAAGCGCTCGGCAAGCACAGGGTGATCGAGGACCGCGGCGACCACATCGCCCAAGACTTAGTCCACACCACCAACCCAGCGGTGTGGCGACGTGAAGCCTGGCTCGACGGCTGGCCCCAACAACCCGACTCCGAACGCGTCAAGTCCACACAGCTCCGGCAGCAGGGCTGGAAGTTCGGGTGGATGAAGACCCAAACCCTGCTGCACACAGGACAACACGAGGGGACAGGCTACTGATGGCAGCACTCGGAGTTCTGAACGCCAAGCTCGGACTGATGGTCGATGGGATCTTCCACGAACTCGGCACCGCCTCAATCGACGTGACCGCAACCCAAGTCCACACCGACGGCAACAACGTCAACTACGAGCTGTCCATCGAGGGGCTGCGAGACCAGGTGGCCAGCATCCTGCGGGACACGGCCGAGGCCATCGCAGCCGACTGATGCTGTACCGGATCGCTGTCGTCGGGGACGTACGGCGCAAGACCCAAGCCTACGAACTCGCCCAAGCATTGGATGCCGACCTAGTCCTCGACACCCAAGCATCGGGACTCACAGCCAATGGGCAGAGGGCATGGGCTGCAGCATCCATGACCAACAGCGACTGGACTGTGGTGCTCGAGGACGACGCCATCCCGTGCACCGACTTCCACACCCGACTGGCCGAAGCCCTCACCTCCACACCCACCGATGTGGTGTCCCTCTACTGCGGCACCAGCTACCCACTCCAAGCGCAGGACGTGTACCGGCTGGCCATCACCGAAGCCGACAACGCTGGCGCCAACTACTTCACCCTGCCGAACCTGTGGCACACCGTTGGTGTTGCCATCCGAACACCACTCGTCAAGCAGATGCTCGAGCACATCGACGGACTCACCCTCCCGCTCGACGAAGCCATCACCACGTGGATGCTGGCCGAAGGCCGCCGCGCCGCCTACACCCACCCGTCGTTGGTCGACCATCGCGACGACCACACCGTCATCCAACATCCCGACGGAATCGAACGAACCATGCCCGAAAAGCATGGAGGTATGCCGGGTAATGCCGAGGGCACCCAAGAAGTGCGGTCGAACAGACTGCACCACCCGCACAGTCGGCCACACCTACTGCCCAAAACACCGAACCACCTGGCCCCAATCCAAGGGGCGCAACGTCCCCCACAGGCTCCAAACAGCCTGCTTCCGCCGTGACCAGTACACCTGCCAACGCTGCGGCCACCACGGCAACCCCGGAGACGGCACTCTCCACGCCGACCACACCCGCAACCGAGCAGCAGGTGGCCCCAACCATCTCGACAACCTCGAAACTCTGTGCACCGAGTGCCACAAGCCCAAGACCCAACGCGAGGCCAAGGCCGGAAAAGGCCTCTGACCTGCGGAAACGGGGTGACAACCTCGGGCACCCGGTGCTACATCGAACACCCGTTCGAACCCAGGGCCTCCACCCCCCACCCACCCCCTCCCGGCCCGGAAGGCACTGCTGAAAGACCTGCGTACGGGTTCCGTACGCTCTGGCCCTGCCGAAATGGTTAGGGCCTCCGATCCCGAAATGGGAGGTAGTTCAATGCCTGGACCTGCTCCGAAGCACCCGTCTGTGCGTGCTCGCCGCAACAACCCGAAGAAGGACTTCCGGTCTCTGCCGTCTGAGGGGCGTGAGGGCGCTACGCCTGAGTGGCCTCTGCTTCCGGATGTGAATGCGTCGGCGATGCTCGAGGTTGCTCGCGATCGTGTCGCGTCACTCCAGGTGGAGTTGGAGGGTGAGGACGATGGTCGCGCGAAGGGCCGGCTGCGGCGCGATCTGAACAAGAATGAACTGCTGGTGGCCCAGTTGCAGTTGCAGATTGAGCAGGCCACTGATGCAGAGAAGGCGTTGTGGGCGGATCTGTGGTCGACGCCTCAGGCGGTGATCTGGGAAGAGTCCCATACGCATCGTGAGGTTGCGCAATATGTGCGGTGGAAGGTTCGTGCCGAGCAGGGCGACCTGAAGGCTGCTGCGGAGGCGCGGCAGTTGTCTGACCGTCTCGGGTTGAATCCGCTGGCGCTGATGCGTCTGCGGGCCGAGGTTGAGCATGTCGACGAGGTGGAGAACCGTGGCAAGCGCCGGCGGGAAACGTCGGTGCCGCAGCGGAAGAATCCTCCGAAGGATGATCCGCGCTCGAGTCTCTACGCCGTGTGACCCGTGCTGCTGGTCGTTCCGGGTCCAGACCCGGAACCCTGGCCAACCCTGGGGCCGCAGATATGCGATCTGATCGAGGATCGTGCGATCTATGGCCCGGGTTCGTTGCAGGGGGAGCCGTACGAGATTGACCCGGAGTTTCGGGCGTTCATCCATCGTGCTTTCGAGGTGTTCCCGAAAGGTCATCCTTGGGAGGGACGTCGTCGGTTCAAACGGGTTGGACTGTCAGTCCGCAAGGGGTTGGCGAAGACAGAGAAGCAGGCGCTCCTAGCGTTCTGTGAGCTTCATCCGGAGGGGCCGACCCGGTTTGACGGGTGGGATGCCTCGGGGAATCCGGTGGGTAGGCCGGTGAACTCGCCGTACATTCCGATGTTGGCGGTGTCGGTGGAGCAGGTTGAGGAACTTGCTTACGGCGCTTTGAAGTACATCGTCGAAGAAGGCCCTGATGCGGACCTGTTCGATTCGACGTTGGATCGGATTGTGCGGCTGAATGATCACGGTCGTGCTGACGGCAAAGCGGTCGCATTGTCGAACAACCCAGGGTCTCGTGACGGCGCTCGTACGACGATGAACTGTTTCGATGAGCCGCACCGGCTGTATTTGCCGCGGCAGTTGAAGGCGCACCAGACGATGGATGCGAACCTGCCGAAACGTCCGCTGGATGATCCGTGGTCGTTGTATGTGGGGACTGCCGGTCAACCCGGTCAGGGTTCGGTGGCTGAAGAGATTCACATCGAGGCCACGCAGATCGCTGAAGGCAAAATTCAGCGTCCGGACTTGTTCTATCTGTATCGCACGGATGACGATCCCGAACGGGATCTGTCGGATAAGGACGAGCGGATTCGGGCGATCGCTGAGGCGACCGGCCCGATCGGCGAGTTCGGTCCGGGCCAGTTCGACGAGATCGCTTCGAAGTGGGATCGCCCTGGCGCCGATGGGCCGTATCTCGAGCGGGTGTGGTTGAACCGGTGGAAACGTCAGGGCGACCAGGCGTTTGACATGAAGAAGATCAAACCGGGTTTGTGCCGCTCAGGGGAGCGCATCCCTAAGGGCGGGTTCATCACTCTCGGTTTCGATGGCGCCCGGTTCCGTGACGCTACCGCGTTGGTGGCGACGAGCATCGACACCGGGTTGCAGGAGTTGCTGGGGTTGTGGGAACGCCCGACGATGACGACCTAGAAGACGACGGTTGGGAAGTCAACGAAGCTGAGGTGACCGCCGCCGTCGAGGACGCCATGACCCGGTATGCGGTGTGGAAGATGTACGCCGACCCCCACACTGGACCGAAACGGTCGGCTCGTGGGCTGCGAAATGGCCTGACCGGGTGGAGGAGTGGTGGACCGCCCGAGTGAAGCCGATGGCGTACACGCTGCGCGAGTATCGGGAAGCCATCGACTCGGGGTCGATCACATTCGGTGGCGAACACAGCCACGAGGACTTTGTCAGGCACCTCGGAAACGCGGGCCGCAAGGAACTGAAGATCGTGGACGACGAGGGGAAACCCTTGGATGTCCTCCAGAAGCAAGATGGTCGGGCTGACCTCAAGTTTGATGCCGCGATGGCGTCGGTGCTGTCGTGGAAAGCCTGTCTGGACGCACGCAAGTCAGGGGCTCGACCGCCAAGGCCGGTCGGAATGCCACGTCGCATCTACTGAGAGGGGTGGTGCATGATTCCGGTGACGCCGGCCGAATGGCTCCCCGTCCTCACAGCCCGTTTGGATGCTGCGCAGCCGCGAATCAGTCTGCTGCGTCGCTACGTTGACGGCGACGCCCCGCTCCTGAGATGGGTAAGAATGTGCGGGCGTCGTGGCAGCGTTTTCAGCGGCAGTCGCGCGTCAACCTGGCGACGAAGATCTCGTCATCCTTGGCGGAGCGGCTGATCCCAACGGTATTGATGTTGGCTCCAACACCGACAGTGATGTGGTGGCTGCGGCGCAAAGGATCTGGCGCGATAACCGCATCAAAGGTGTGGTCGCTAAGGAAGCCACCCATCACATGCTGAATTACGCCACCAGCTACATGACTGCATGGGTCGGGGACAATGGGCACGCCGTCATCACGGCGGACTCACCGGAAATGATGTACGCGGCGACTGACCCGTTGCAGCCGTGGAAGGCGCGCGCCGCGATCCGTTGGTGGCGTGACTCGGATGCGGAAACAGACTTTGCGATCGTGTGGTGTCAGATCGGCTGGCAGCTGTTCAGCCGTTCGGTGTGGGTAAACCCTGCCGAGGTGGTGGAGCGGCGCATCCGCAACAACCGTGCCAGTTCGGATCAGTGGGATGCGGCGACAGAGTTCGTCATCACCGGCGAGGGGCCGCCGGTGGTGGTGTTGAACAACCCGCTCGGAATGGGTGAGTTCGAACCCCATCTCGACACCATCACCCGCATCAACGCGGGAATCCTCGAGCGTCGTGTGACATCAGCGATGCAGGCGTGGCGTCAGCGCGCCCTCACGGGAGGTCTGCCACAGAAGGACGCCGAAGGCAACGACATCGATTGGGCGTCGGTGTTCGAGCCGGCGCCTGGTGCGTTGTGGGACATCCCTGCTGGTATCGAGTTGTGGGAGTCCGATGCCACCGATATTAGGCCTCTTCTGGAGGGTGTGAAGGATGACTTGCGGGAGCTGTCGGAGATGTCGGCCACCCCGTTCCCGCGCTGCTTCCGGGTTCTCAGAATCAGTCGGCTACCGGCTCTGCTGCGATGAAGGAAGCGTTGATCCTGAAGGCGCGTGACCGACTTGACGTGGTTGATACGGGCTTGTCGGCGATCATCTCGAAAGCTTTGCGTATCGAGGGGTTTGAGACCGAGGAGACGATCTCCTTGTCGTGGGAACCGCCGGATCACGTGTCGCTGTCGGAGAAGTATGACGCCGCGGTGAAGGCGAAGGGTGCGGGGGAGTCATGGAAGTCGATTGCCCGCAACATTCTTGGCTACTCGCCGGAGCAGATCGAGCAGGATGCCTTAGATCTGGCTGACGAGCAGCTGATGAGTTTCGTGGACAACGCGAATGCCCGAGTCTGATCGCCTTCTGATCGGCTACCAACAGGCCGTTGCGGACGTCCGCGCGCGGGTGATGAACTACGCCAACGCAATCTGGGGTGGGCTTCCCGCGTTCCGTGATGCTCAGGCAGAGAGGCTGATTGCCCGACTGGTGCCGATGGTGACGGCGGGACAACTTCAAGTCGCGAATCTGACGTCCAGTTATATTGCCCGTGCTGTATCAGGTGGAGTTCCGCTTCCAGTGGATCGAGACGGGGTTACCCGTGGCCGTGGGGTGGACCCCGAACTGTTGTACCGGAGGCCTTTTGAGCAGGTATGGGCCGACCTTTCCGAATCCGCACCGCTGGATGCGGCAGTCGCGGCCGGGGCCACACGGTTGATGCATCTGGTGGCGACGGACATGCAGATGGCGAAGGTACGGCAGGCCGACGCGTCCCTCCAGGCTGCTGGAGTCAAGGCGTACCGGCGGGTGCTGAACGGCCCCAAGAACTGTGCTCTCTGTGTCATCGCCTCTACTCAGCGCTATCACGTTGGTGACCTGTCGCCCATACACCCTGGATGTGACTGTTCGGTCGCTCCCGTGAAGTCGGATTGGAACGGCGACCGGGTGATCGATCCGGATCTACTCGAGGACACACACAAGCAGGTGCGGGAACTTACCGGCGCCGACAATCGCGCCGCCCACGACTACCAGAAACTTCTCCTGGTCCGCGACCACGGAGAGATCGGCCCCGTCCTCACATGGCGGGACCAGAACTTCAAAGCCGCCTAGAGCTTCCCTCGCACACCAGTGCGGGGATTTTGAGCGCCGCAACGGCGCACCATCCGACGAAACGTCAGGAGCAACATGCCCGAGGAAACTGCTGCCGCCGAAACGGTTGACCAGCAAGACGACCCGACCGCCGAGGTTGAGACCACCGACAGTGAGCCCACGCTCAGTGTGGAGGATCTCATCGCTGAACGCGACAAGTGGAAGTCGCTGTCTCGCGAGAACGAGAAGGGCCGGAAGGCGAACGCCGACAAGGCCCGCAAGTACGACGAACTGCTGGCGCAGAAGGAACGCGACGAGCAGACCTGGCAGGAGCGGGCCGAAAAGGCCGAAGCTGCCCTCGCTGCAAACACGAAGCAGCGGGAACGCGACAACCTCGCCAAGAAGATCGTGGAAGGCACCGATGTGCCCGCGGATCTACTCGTCGGTGACACCGAGGAGGAGATGCGCGCCCATCTCGACCGCCTGCAATCGTTCCGCGGACCCAAGCAGACCGTACCGCCCGCTGCCCCGGCATCGGTGGTTGCCAATGCCGATGCGGCGCCGGCGAACAAGGTGCAGCAGCTCACTCAGGCAGACCTGAAGAACATGTCCCCAGCCCAGATTCGCGACGCTGACGCCAAAGGCCAGCTCGACGAACTCAAGGGCATCCGAAAGTAAGGAGCCATCATGGCCATCACCCATTTCATTCCCGAACTGTGGGCGGCGAACATCACCCAGGCGTGGGACGCCGAGAAGGTGTTCGCCGCTCTGCTCGACCGCCAGTACGAAGGCGTCGCGACAAAGGGCAACACCGTCCACATCCCGGTGTCGTCGCACCCGCGATCAAGGACTACAAGGCCAACAACCGCACCACGTCGGCTGACGCCATCACCGACACCGGCGTCGACCTCCTGATCGACCAGGAGAAGAACTTCGACTTCAAGGTCGACGACATCGACGCCGCCCAGTCTGCGGGCAGCCTGGCCCCGTACACCGACGCCGCCGGAAAGGCGCTCGTCGATGACGCGGACAAGTTCATCGCCACCATGCTCGCCGCCGGAGCCACCAACCTGTCGGGCTCCGCTCCGGACACCGGGAACAAGGCATTCGACCTCGTCAAGGCTGCTCGTGTGGCCCTGAACAAGAAGAACGCCCCGCCTCCGGCCGAGTTCTCGTGTGCAACGCCGACTTCGAAGGTCTGCTCCTCGGCGCGGATTCGAAGCTCACCAGCTTCGATGTGTCCGGCGACAACAACGGCCTCCGCAACGGCACCATCGGCTCCCTCCTCGGGTTCCGTGTGCTGTCGTCGAACAACCTGCCCAACAACTCCACCCCGGCTTCGTGGCGTTCCACCCGGAGGCCGCGGCCTACGTGTCGCAGCTCGATAAGGTGGAGGCCCTGCGCGCCGACAACAGCTTCGCCGACCGGCTGCGCGGCCTGCACGTGTACGGCGGCAAGGTTGTCCGTCCGGACGGCGTCGTCAAGTTCGGAATGACTTC
The DNA here is from genome assembly GCF_900105725.1 of Gordonia westfalica. Lineage (NCBI taxonomy): Bacteria > Bacillati > Actinomycetota > Actinomycetes > Mycobacteriales > Gordoniaceae > Gordonia > Gordonia westfalica. Next base: position 1,017 of record NZ_FNLM01000035.1, on the reverse strand, counting down.
GGGTAGCTGATCCAGGTGTCTCTTCCTCCCCTTGCTGTTCGTGACGACGTGATCGCCGTGGCGCAAAGGGACCTGACCGAACCTGAGCACGCGTCGGTGTATCAACTGTTGGATGCGGCATCGGACCAGTTCCGTGCCGCATCCCAACAGCAGTTCACCCCCGGCGAGTCGACGGTGCGGTTGAAGGTGAATGGTGGGCGGGTCCGTCTGGACCAGTTGCCAGTCACAGGGGTGACGTCTGTGACCGATGACGCGGGAAACTCTGTGGACTACACCCGAAATGGGATGTGGTTGACCGTCGGATGTGATTCTTCACGGTTCCTCACTGTCACATACTCGCATGGCGGAGAAGTGCCGCCGCGTGTGAAGAATGCGGTCGCCGAAATGGTGATCCGCGCTCTTGTGACGCCGGAGGAAGTGATGGCCGGAGCCCGGTCGCTGACCGACTCCGCAGGTCCGATCTCGCAGACCACTGCATGGTCGGTCCGAGCGCCGAACTCGGGTTTGCAGATGTCCGAGTCGGACCTGAAGTTGGCGGCATCGTTTCGCTGGCAGGGAGGGCAAGTCATTGTCCAGGCACCGTAGGGGAATACCCGCCGTCTTCGACGTAGAACACCTGCCGTTCAACGGAACCGGCGCCGACGACTACGGCAACGATGTCGAGTCCTGGGGCGAACCGGACCCGCGGAAGTTCGTGACGTTCATCGACCCACAAAGCGATGAACTAGATCTCCCGGGGCACATCCGGGACTCCGTTGACGTGGGAATCATCGTCCTCCCCGATTTCGGTCCGGTGTCACCACGTGACAGGGAAGTCATCGACGGAACTGTCTATGACGTTGTCGGCCAACCCAAGGACTACACCAGGATTCCGTCTCTCACGGGCGGCGGTTGCTACGTCGTAACTCTGAAGGTGGTGAAGTCGTCGTGAGAATCGAGTGGAATCAGAAGGCGTTCAAGGACGTCCGATACGGTCGGACGTCCGACATCATCAGCGAGCTCGAGGGTCATGCTGAG
>NZ_FNLM01000033.1 GCF_900105725.1 Gordonia westfalica | reverse complement strand
GATGAAGCCGGCCGTCGAGTGTGTCAGGAGACGAGGCGGCCGAGTGAGGACTTTCCTTCGAGGCGTCCGGCGAGGTCGTCGGGCAGGCTGCACACCTCGAGGGTGGAGCCCAGCACGAATTCACCCGGGTGCAGCACGAAAGGCTCACCCTCGGTGGGTTCGACGAGGGTGGTGAGTTCGTCTTGGCGTTGGGCCGGGTCGATGTGGTGTACCGGGTGTTGTTGAACACGCGGAACAGACTGTCGAGCCGGACGTCGACGCTGGAGGGCTGGACGAGCGCAGGATCGAATGGATCGATGGCGAGGCGCCCGTCAGCGATCTCGGAGCGGATGTCGCGGTCGGAGAGCAGCACGGTGTCGAGGTTATCGAATGGTCAGGGTGGATCTGCGCCGGTATCCGTCCGCCCGGACGATTCGGCTCCCCCGTGGCCACCCGACCGGCGTCGTCGGGCGTCGGCTCGCATGCGGTTGAGGACCTCGTCGTGCGGTTGGCGTGATTGACCTTCGGGTCTGATCCGGGTGCGACGTCGGTGGGCGCCAGACGACGCGACCTGCGTCGACCCCATCGGTGGCGATCGTGGTGGCCCACTGGTCGTCGCCGGGGCCGACCGCACGGTTGTGCGGTCCGCATGCGGTGGTCATGTTGTCGATGTCGGTGGGGCCGTCGTCGGCTGTCCATTCGGCCACGTGGTGCAGTTCGGAGTCGAAGGACGACCGCGTGCAGCGAGGACACGTGCAGCCACCATCGCGACCCACCGCGGCGATCCGCTGGGCCCGGGATGCCAGGCGCTTGGCTCGTCCGAGGTAGAGGACCTCGCTGGTGTGGTCGCGGAACACCTCGAGGTACTGCTGCGACTCTGCGGCGAGTTCGACGGCGTCCTTGATCGGAAGCAGGGTGCCCGTTGCGGTGCGCGCGGGAGCCCCGGCCCGCTCGCGGAGGGCCGATTCGGTGATCGTGACGATGAGGTGTGGTGGCAGCCCGTGGTGGGAACCGCCGAGCGCGCCGCTGTCGAGCGCGTACCGGAGCAACGCGGAGAAGGCGTCGTGGTTGCGTTTCGCGGCCGACCGGTTGTCGCGTTCGGCAGCGGCCGCGAGGGCATCGGGATCAGCACTGCCGGGGTCTCCGACGGGTGACTCCGGGTCGTCGGGGTTGTTCATGCCCGGCGCTGCCCACACCGCCAGTACGACGTCGAGCATCGCCCGGGTCTTCGGGTCGAGATCGGCGGTCAGCTTGGACATCAGCTGTGCGTCCTGCGGACCGAGGCGCATGCCGCGCATTCGGGCGCGATCGCGGTCGTCGGTCAGTGTCCCGTCGGGGTCGAGGTGGGCGAGGATGCGTGTGCCGAGCTGGCGCAGCGAGGACGGGTCGTAGTCGCTCGCGTAGTGGGCAAGCGTCGCCTCGGCGGCTTCGCGGTCGGCCGGGTCCACGGCGACCGGGATCTTCTTCATCACCTCGACGATGACGTCGACGTTCCTCCCCGAGATCTCGCCTTCGGCAACACCTTTGGCGGTCTCCGGGAATCGCGGCTCGAGCACCTCGCCCTGCATGTCGGGGAACTTGCCGATCGCCCACACGCGGTTCAGCAGCCGATTGGCCTCCCCGCTGCGGTTGAGCACGCTGGTGACGAAGTTGGTGACGGTCTGACTGCCGGCTTTCCGGTATGCGGAGCGTTCGTCGATATCGATGATGTGGGCGGCGAACGACGTGAGCATGCGACGCTCGGCGCGTTCGTGCTCCATCGCGACCTTGAGCAGGTCTGTATCGGAACAGTCCGTGGACGCCGTCTCACTGATCTCGTCCAGCAGCGCGTGTAGACGCTCGTACTGGTCGAGAAGAAGTGGTTGTGATGCAGATGGCTCGCCTAAAGCCATGATTAAACCCCCGTCATCATGGCTTTACTCGAAACTATGTTCGAGTGTACGTGCGTCCTCGCAGGTGCGCAACCCCATCCGGGAAGATTTTTCGCGCCGCTCGCGAAGACCCGGACGCCGGTTTGCTAGGCTTTCGATCGCGAGCCCAGCGCTCGCACGCCGATGTAGTTCAATGGCAGAACATCAGCTTCCCAAGCTGAATACGCGGGTTCGATTCCCGTCATCGGCTCCAGGTCAGAGGGCATTTTCACTCCGACGCTTACGTTTAGACTTACGTGTATCTCGCAAAGTGAGGTCCAGTCCCCTCCGTCGCGAGTCTTCCAAACTAGCTACGCGGGTTCGATTCCCGTCACCCGCTCCAGGTCAGAGACCACACAGGCTCTCGACTACAGCCACGGTTACAGCCAAGGCATTCAAGTACAGCCATCCAGCACCACGCTGGGTGGCTGTACTTGTACATACACGTCGATGGAGAGCGGCATGAGCCTTCGTAATCAGTCGATGTGCTCCAGCGCGGTGTCGGCGAACCACCACCCGTCGCCGAACAACTCCCGCGCCCATGCCGTGGCGTGAGTGAACTCCACCCGGTGCAGTAGGTCGGGCACGCGTTCCTGGGCGATGATCTTCCCAGCCGCCTCGGCGTTCCCTAGTGAGGTCACCCGCACGCGGTCCCCTACCTTGAACTCAGGCATCGGTCCAGTCCTGTCGTACGAGCTTGCTGGGATCGTTGGGTACATACTCGCCAACCGTTTCGGGATGGCTGGTGGAGTTGGTGACGTAGAGGATGGGCCAGTCGGTTCCAGGTACGAAGTCCACGATTCGCCCAGTGTGGTCACCGACAACAGTCCGCACACGATCCCCTACCTTGAACTCAAGCATCGTTCCCCGCCCTCGCCTGTTCCAACCGCCATTCGTGTACGCAGATCATTGCGCCGGTGTGGAGATAGCCCGTGTTGCGGGCGTCGGCGTACACCTGCGCCTCAGCTTGGGCAGGGAACAGCTCCGCATTCAACGGGCAGTCGCGGCCAGACAGGACGTTGACGGAGAACTCGCGAGCCTCCCAGGTCCGATCGCCGTGGTCGGCGACACGAACCTCTGAGAAGGTGTCGGCGGGGTGGGCTTCACGCCGGTGTGCCGGGCGGAAGTTGCGGCATCCCTGCCCGGGAACCACGAGACACTCGTCCTTGAGCTCAGGCGCGCTCACGGCTCGACCTCACCAGAGGTGATGTACACGTCTCCGTCATGGAGGACGACACTCTCGGCTTCGCCGTAGTAGTAGCCGCCCGTAGGTTCAGACCACACGCCCATCTGCGCCCAGTCGATACAGGCGGTGGCATCCTGGGGCATCTGCTGCAGCTTGGCGATCAGTTCGGCTACGGTCATTCTCCTATTGTCCCAGGTTGTGGCCTATTTCTCCGGTGACACACCCACCCTTGCCGGGCAAGCCATTAAGATCCCCACATGGGTCAACTCACAGGCAACACCCGGCAATTCGGAACGTGCGCGTGTGGATCGCAGATCATCAGCCGCGAGGAGCGAACTCAGGTACGCGCTCGGCCCACAGTCTGGGGCCGCGCAGAGTGTCAGTCACCTCCGCTGACCTGCGGAGTGCGCAACGGTGGCAGGGAAAGTCAATGGCTGAGCGCACTCGCGAATGGTCCGGTGCCCACGCTATTCAAGGACATCCAGGAGGGTGACTTTGTGTTTGCCAAGGGCCGCTGGCGGCAGGTCACATCACGTACTGTCACAGAGCTCACCCTTGGCCTCGATCAGGTATCACTGAGTGAGTTGGTGGACGTGAATGCGGAGCGGGAGATTCTGCGTCCGTCCTGAACCAGTCCGTCCAGTCCGCACTTTGATCCGACTTTGGGGACACCAACAGACTGGCGTCTCCCCCAAAGTCCTCCACCAGTCGCCGGCATTCGGGGCAGTCCGGATCGTAGGGTGGTCGGTAGATGCGGATGCGTGGAGTCATGAGCCTTGGACGCAGCCGCGGGGTGGCGGGGTTCCCCTCAACGCAAAGAAAACGCCCCACCCTCACGAAGAGGATGGGGCGTTCAAGGTTGTCCAAGTTCAGAGCGGGTGTCGCATCATGACGCTCTGCGATCGGGTTCCCAGTGTTTCCTATCAGTGGCCGGCGCATCGCGCTCCGACGATCAGTGTGTGTTCCTGAACCTCACCCGCTCTGAACTTGTGAGATAACAGTAGCATCGACTTCTGTTGCAGCGCAACACATTTCACGAAACCCGTATGATCACCTGGTGACCGATCGGGACGTACTACGCGCCGCAGCCGAAGCCATACGCGCACAGATGCGCCGCCAGCAAGCCGAAATGACACAAGCCACCGACGGCGGATGGACACCACCCGACCCCGACCTACTCGCACTCGCCGTCGAATGCGACGACGTGGTCTACTCCCAGCGCGCCGAGGCCCCGGACCTCACCGACCGGCTCGCCGCGGTACTCGGCGACGCCTGGGAGCCGTGACAGCGGTGTCCCGATTCCGGTTATGGGCGGGGGTCAGCCCCGACCGACGATCATGTACTGGCCTGTGGTGAAAGTGCTGACGACCTCCACCCACTCCCACTGATCGGTGAGCACGAGGGTCGGCACACCGTCGATGCCGATCGGCGCGGACACGGTGACCGCGTTGGCTGAGGCGTCGATCTTCTTGATAGTGAAGCGATACCCAGCCGATCCGGTGTTCGGCAGTGAGATCGTGAACGCTCCACCACTGGCATCGCACATGTTGAACGGCGCGGTGTTGGTGGTGATGTTGTAGGTACCGGATCGATTGCCGAGCCCGGTACGGAATCCGCCTGTGAGAGCGACCGCCCCCGAGGTCGTGATCGGATACGCACCACCAGCAGTGCGAAGTCCAAGGCTGGACAGGACGGTGCCGAGGTCGTCTGTTGCGGACGGCTTCGTGCCGAGCGCGGACGTGCCGAAGAATCCCACCTCGGCCATCGACTTCGCCCCGGTGATCGTCTGGTCGGTATCGAGCGTGACGCCTGCTGCGCCACCGGATTCGACTTCGGCCCAGTCGGTGCCGTCCCATCGCTGCAACTGGTCGTCGCCCTGGTCGTACTCGACGCCACCTATGCGGGCCGCACCAGTCACGTCGAGGGACACCAGGGCGCGAGTTCCAACGAGATCGCCGGGGCCGTGGACGGTGACCGAGCCCGGCTTGTACTCGCCGCTGCCGTTGACATCGGCGGCGTGTACCGCGTAGGACGTCCCCGCTTCTCCGAATATCTCGATGGTCCCCTGGGTGAGGTCCACGATCACGTCTGACGCGAGGCTCGACACCTCCACGCCCTTGGCTGTGGTGTGAATCTCGGGGTCGATGATGCGTGTACCAGTGCTGCCGCAGCGCGCGAGAACACCGTTGTTGGTGCCGTAGTAGCGCGGTCGTAGAATGCGATACCCGTAGTCGCCCGCGTAGGTGGTGTTGCCGTGTGACCAGCCCGACGAGTCGCCGCCGACCACGGTGTCATCGACCGAGTAGATGTCGCGTGACCGCAGTCCGTGGGTCTGGTAGGACACCCCAGCGGGGCGGTACGACCGGCACGACCGCGACCCACACCGCGCCGACGCCACGTAGTTGGCGACGTGTCGTGTCCCGTAGGCGACGCTACGGGTGAACTCGCCATCGACGCAGTGAGTCATGCGCCCGATGTACCCGTGCCCTGATCCTGTCTGGAATGGGTTTCGCCCCTCGATGTCGATGGTTCGCGGGCGCAGGCACTTGTTGAAGTTGACGATGTGGTTCTCCCACCCCTCGGCGCGCACGTTCTCCACTCGGGGGTCCACGCAGGCGTAGAAGTAGAACAGGTGACCGCCTGAGGTCTCGATGTCCCCGGTGTACATGCCGTCGGGGTTGGTGTCGATGATGAGTCCGATGTTCTTGACGACCGGACGGACCGGGGTCGAGATGCGTTGCAGCGTGGGGACCACGGAGAAGTTGGCCTGGTACTGGTGGCTGAGGGGGATGCGGAGGCGCACGGTTCCTGTGGACGGCGTGATCGACTGCACGATGTTGACCTCGCCGCGTCCGACCCACGAGGCGTTCGCGCCAGTGTCCCACCGGGCGACGGGGTATCGGTCACGGACGATGACCAGGTCGTCGGTTGAGAACCCGTTCGATCCTGAGAAAGGGTTCGTGATTACCTCGGTAGCTCCACGGGCGAACCCCGAGCTGCTGAGATCAACCTCAGGGCCGACGGTGGACGACCACGAGATAAAGGGGCTGGCCACCGACAGGTCGCCGGAGTCCATCGTTTTCGTCACAACCCGTGCGCCATTGAAGTCGAGCGTGAGTGACTTACCGGTGATCGACAAGGGGTCGAGGCGGTAGGTCTTGGTGGCATCGAAGACGATCGTCGAACCGTCAGGCACGGCAGCGATGAGATCAGTCAACGCGGCGGTGTCATTAGTGCCACTCCCCGAGTTGGCATCACCCCGGCCCAGTCACCCACGAGACCGTGCTCGCCGACGAAGAACACGCCCCCCACGCGCGGAGCATAAGTTTCCTCAGCTACCTCTTGTGTGAGGAAGCCTGTGGTGCCTGCTGCGACACGGGCATCGACCGCGGCACGGGAGGCAGACCCCTCGGCGGTGATCTTCGATGCCACCGCCGAATCCGGTACCGCACCTGCCGTCACGTCCTCCAGGATTTGGGCTGCCTCATCACGGGCCGTGCGGGTCTCGTCCCGCAGGGTGGCGACAGCGTTCACCACGGCTGGGGTGTAGGCGTCGGGGTCGTAGTCCTCGATCAACTCCTGCAGCGTGTGCGAACCTTCTGTCAGGACAACCGAATACCACTTCGACCGGTAATCCTTCGCCCCGAAGATCGCCTTCTGCACCTGGTACGGACCCTCAGGGAGCAACCCCGAGTCGTAGAAACCAGGGGCGGACGGGTGCGTGGCGGGTTGATGGGGATGACGGTGGGCGCCGAGTACACGGTCACCCCAGCGTTGTTGCGGTCCACCGGCACCCGAATCCACAGTTTCGAATCCCGCGGCGGGAACCCCCCATCGGGGAGCTGATACACACCAGTCAAACGTCCGGACATGAACTTCCTTTCGAACAGGAGGGGGGGTACCGCAGACGGGCGCCTTATGCGGGGGTGATGTTGATCCAGCAGCCAGACACTGACTGAGGTCCGCCATTCGAGGCATGCCACATGGTGAGTTGGTCGCCTGCGGCGACGGTCAACGACACTGTGCCGGTGAGTCCGACGCTGCCGACGTCGACACCGTTGCGTTGGATTTTGATGTTGCCGTTACCAGTCGCCGACCAGGTGAGGGTGACGTTCCCGGCGCCCTTCACGACGAGCGCATTGTTGGTGACCGTCGCCGGATAGGTGGGGTCAGAGGTGAACCCGGTCACCTGCACATACGGGAGGAACGAGTTCGATACTGACCCGTTCTGCATGCGTTGACGGGTGAACGTGACGAGGGTGGCGGTCGCGGCACTCGATGTTGCAGCACTGTTGGTGCCGGTCAGGGTGTGGCGGGGTCGGGATGTGGCTGTGCCAGTGACAGTCACAGTGTTGGCGGCGGCGAGCTGGGGGCGCAGGTCTGCGGTGTCGGCGACATTAATGGTTTGCAGTGCCGCCAGCGTGTAGCGTGCCCGCGCCGTACCGGTTTGGTCGGCAGCCACCGTTTGAGAAGCGGCTAACGGTACGCGTAGGCCACCCAGTTCGGTGGCCTGCCCCACGGTGGTGGTTTGGGTGGCGGAGATGGTGTGTCGTACCCTCACCACCGCCACAGACGTCACCTCGAACGTTTGGGAGGCATCCGCATTCACCGATCCCACCGATGGCACTGACGATGCTGTCGGCGCCACCACCATGTCTTGTGCTGCATCCAGCTCAATGCGTGGGCGGGTGACGACAGGTTGGGTGATGGTGATGTCTTGTGTGGCGGTCAGGGTGTAGAGAGTTGCCGTCGACGCTGCAGGGGTGACAGTGGTCGCTTGTGTAGCGTCGAGTGTGTAGCGGGCGCGGCCATCGCTGCTGGTGTCGGTGGTGATGGTGTTGGTTGCGGTCAGGGTGTAACGGGCACGCACCACACCCACACCAGCCACCACACCCGAACCGGTACCGGCTATGCCGACACCGAGTTTCCCGGACTGCCCCACCTGGACGGATTGCTCCGCATAGTCCACGCAGAGTCGGGCGTACACCACACCCGCAGCGGTGACGGTGATGGTGTTGCCGGACATCAACCGTTCTTTGGTGCGGGGCCGGCGGGTCCGATAGTGCGGGGCCGTCGGCAACCTCACCCCAGTGTGCCGGGCTTCCGGTACCACCACCCGCGTGTGGGGTGCAGCAGGTAGCACCACACCCACCCGCGGAACCGGTACCGCCGTAAACAGGTAGGGACGGTTGGGGACTGCCGTCACCACCCTGCCTGCCAGAACGATCATCTACGTGATGGTGATCGTGGGGGTGACGTCGATGGTGGCGTTCGCACTGACTGTGGTGGAGGGGATGGACAGTTTGTCCAAATAGGTGCCGGAGGTTTGCGCCGAGTACACGCCGGCCGCGACGACGGTGGTGGCGGGCACGTTGATCGACACCTTCGACCCGGTCATGGAACCCGACGCCGGAGTCCCCCAGGTCGTCTGCTGGCGGGCATACGCGGGGGTACCGCCCGACACCTCGGATGCGCCGGTGCTGCCGGGGTCGGCGGTGTGCAGGGAAATCCACGTTCCCTGCGCTGCATACGCATTGAGCAGGGCGGTTTTCATCGCGTTGGTGGCGAGTGCCATGTCATTCTCCTAGGTTGTAGTTGATGTCGAGGTGGAGGGTTTGTTCGGCGGTGAGGTCGACGTGTTCCCGCCCGTGATCGTCGATCCAATGTCGGGTGCCGTTGTCGTCGGTCCACTCAGACACGGCGGACTGCTTTCCCGTAGTAGAGGGGATATTCCTGGGTGGGGGTTTCGGGCATCGACACCGTGAGCAGGAAGTGGGTGGCCCGCCCGATGATGGGGGCCAGCGTTTCCTGTTGCACCACATAGTCGATGGAGGGTGGTTCCACCACGCCGGGGATGGAGATGATGGGGGTGGTGGCGTTCCGGACGGGGTCGCCTTCGAAAAAGTAGAGGGTCGATGCTGCACCGACCGGCCACGATGTGATGTTGCCGGAGGTGGCGTCGATGGGGTCGAGGGAGAAAACCAGGTCACTGTTCTGGTAGAGGGGGATTTCCGCTTTCGTTCCCTCCCATCCGAGGGTGACGGTGGTCATGGTGTCTCCTGTTCTGTGAGTTCATATCCGAGTGCCGCCAAAGCATCAGCGTGGGTGGCGAGGTCGGGGTTGATGGTCATCGCGAACGACTTCGAGTCAGTCGACAGGATCGGGGTCAAACCGTTGGCGGGTCACCGTCGTAGTCGATGACCTGGCCACGCTCATCCGACAGGAACACCGACACATCCGGTTTCAGATGCGACCGGCGAGACGGGAACCTGCAAGTCATGTCAGGACTTCACCACCAACCCAAAGGAACCCATCCTCCGTGGAGTAAGGTTCGTGATCGGCGGCATATGCGGAGAGCTCAGCACAAGGGTGCGGTTTCATACTCATCTCCAGAAGATCCAGATCCACCGGTAGCGCCGATACCGCCAGCGCCATGAGCCGTCCGCCGTTCGAACACCACCACCGCCACCACCACCGCCGGATAGCCGCCCGGCCGCCAGCTCCGCCGCTGTAGTTGAGGAAGCTGACACGGCCACCACCACCACCGCCACCACCACCGGCGCCGCCACACTTCGTTTGAGTTGCCGGCGCACGTTCGCGCCTGCACCACCGGGTCCACCACCGCTAGGCGCACCGCGCCCGCAGTCCACCAGCGCGAGACGTGACCCGGTGTGCAGGCGCGACGTGTCGCCGGCAACTCAAAACGAAGTGTGGCGGCGCCGGTGGTGGTGGCGGTGGTGGTGGTGGCCGTGTCAGCTTCCTCAACTACAGCGGCGGAGCTGGCGGCCCGGGCGGCTATCCCGGCGGTGGTGGTGGCGGTGGTGGTGGTTCGAACGGCGGTACCGGCTCATTCGGCGCTGGCGGTATCGGCGCTACCGGTGTGATCTGGATCTTCTGGAGATGAGTATGAAACCAGCAACCCTTGTGGCTGAAGCTCTTCCGCATATGCCGCCGATCACGAACCTGTACTCCACGGAGGATGGGTTCCTGTTGGTGTTGGTGGTGGAAGTGCCTGACATGACTTCGATTCTCACCAGCATGGGAATGCAGGTTCCCGTCTCGCGGTCGCATCTGAAACCGGATGTGTCGGTGTTCCTGTCGGATGAGCGTGGCCAGGTCATCGACTACGACGGTGACCCCGCCAACGGTTTGACCCCGATCCTGTCGACTGACTCGAAGTCGTTCGCGATGACCATCAACCCCGACCTCGCCACCCACGCTGATGCTTTGGCGGCACTCGGATATGAACTCACAGAACAGGAGACACCATGACCACCGTCACCCTCGGATGGGAGGGAACGAAAGCGGAAATCCCCCTCTACCAGAACAGTGACCTGGTTTTCTCCCTCGACCCCATCGACGCCACCTCCGGCAACATCACATCGTGGCCGGTCGGTGCAGCATCGACCCTCTACTTTTTCGAAGGCGACCCCGTCCGGAACGCCACCACCCCCATCATCTCCATCCCCGGCGTGGTGGAACCACCCTCCATCGACTATGTGGTGCAACAGGAAACGCTGGCCCCCATCATCGGGCGGGCCACCCACTTCCTGCTCACGGTGTCGATGCCCGAAACCCCCACCCAGGAATATCCCCTCTACTACGGGAAAGCAGTCCGCCGTGTCTGAGTGGACCGACGACAACGGCACCCGACATTGGATCGACGATCACGGGCGGGAACACGTCGACCTCACCGCCGAACAAACCCTCCACCTCGACATCAACTACAACCTAGGAGAATGACATGGCACTCGCCACCAACGCGATGAAAACCGCCCTGCTCAATGCGTATGCAGCGCAGGGAACGTGGATTTCCCTGCACACCGCCGACCCCGGCAGCACCGGCGCATCCGAGGTGTCGGGCGGTACCCCCGCGTATGCCCGCCAGCAGACGACCTGGGGGACTCCGGCGTCGGGTTCCATGACCGGGTCGAAGGTGTCGATCAACGTGCCCGCCACCACCGTCGTCGCGGCCGGCGTGTACTCGGCGCAAACCTCCGGCACCTATTTGGACAAACTGTCCATCCCCTCCACCACAGTCAGTGCGAACGCCACCATCGACGTCACCCCCACGATCACCATCACGTAGATGATCGTTCTGGCAGGCAGGGTGGTGACGGCAGTCCCCAACCGTCCCTACCTGTTTACGGCGGTACCGGTTCCGCGGGTGGGTGTGGTGCTACCTGCTGCACCCCACACGCGGGTGGTGGTACCGGAAGCCCGGCACACTGGGGTGAGGTTGCCGACGGCCCCGCACTATCGGACCCGCCGGCCCCGCACCAAAGAACGGTTGATGTCCGGCAACACCATCACCGTCACCGCTGCGGGTGTGGTGTACGCCCGACTCTGCGTGGACTATGCGGAGCAATCCGTCCAGGTGGGGCAGTCCGGGAAACTCGGTGTCGGCATAGCCGGTACCGGTTCGGGTGTGGTGGCTGGTGTGGGTGTGGTGCGTGCCCGTTACACCCTGACCGCAACCAACACCATCACCACCGACACCAGCAGCGATGGCCGCGCCCGCTACACACTCGACGCTACACAAGCGACCACTGTCACCCCTGCAGCGTCGACGGCAACTCTCTACACCCTGACCGCCACACAAGACATCACCATCACCCAACCTGTCGTCACCCGCCCACGCATTGAGCTGGATGCAGCACAAGACATGGTGGTGGCGCCGACAGCATCGTCAGTGCCATCGGTGGGATCGGTGAATGCGGATGCCTCCCAAACGTTCGAGGTGACGTCTGTGGCGGTGGTGAGGGTACGACACACCATCTCCGCCACCCAAACCACCACCGTGGGGCAGGCCACCGAACTGGGTGGCCTACGCGTACCGTTAGCCGCTTCTCAAACGGTGGCTGCCGACCAAACCGGTACGGCGCGGGCACGCTACACGCTGGCGGCACTGCAAACCATTAATGTCGCCGACACCGCAGACCTGCGCCCCCAGCTCGCCGCCGCCAACACTGTGACTGTCACTGGCACAGCCACATCCCGACCCCGCCACACCCTGACCGGCACCAACAGTGCTGCAACATCGAGTGCCGCGACCGCCACCCTCGTCACGTTCACCCGTCAACGCATGCAGAACGGGTCAGTATCGAACTCGTTCCTCCCGTATGTGCAGGTGACCGGGTTCACCTCTGACCCCACCTATCCGGCGACGGTCACCAACAATGCGCTCGTCGTGAAGGGCGCCGGGAACGTCACCCTCACCTGGTCGGCGACTGGTAACGGCAACATCAAAATCCAACGCAACGGTGTCGACGTCGGCAGCGTCGGACTCACCGGCACAGTGTCGTTGACCGTCGCCGCAGGCGACCAACTCACCATGTGGCATGCCTCGAATGGCGGACCTCAGTCAGTGTCTGGCTGCTGGATCAACATCACCCCCGCATAAGGCGCCCGTCTGCGGTACCCCCCTCCTGTTCGAAAGGAAGTTCATGTCCGGACGTTTGACTGGTGTGTATCAGCTCCCCGATGGGGGGTTCCCGCCGCGGGATTCGAAACTGTGGATTCGGGTGCCGGTGGACCGCAACAACGCTGGGGTGACCGTGTACTCGGCGCCCACCGTCATCCCCATCAACCCGCCCACGCACCCGTCCGCCCCTGGTTTCTACGACTCGGGTTGCTCCCTGAGGGTCCGTACCAGGTGCAGAAGGCGATCTTCGGGGCGAAGGATTACCGGTCGAAGTGGTATTCGGTTGTCCTGACAGAAGGTTCGCACACGCTGCAGGAGTTGATCGAGGACTACGACCCCGACGCCTACACCCCAGCCGTGGTGAACGCTGTCGCCACCCTGCGGGACGAGACCCGCACGGCCCGTGATGAGGCAGCCCAAATCCTGGAGGACGTGACGGCAGGTGCGGTACCGGATTCGGCGGTGGCATCGAAGATCACCGCCGAGGGGTCTGCCTCCCGTGCCGCGGTCGATGCCCGTGTCGCAGCAGGCACCACAGGCTTCCTCACACAAGAGGTAGCTGAGGAAACTTATGCTCCGCGCGTGGGGGCGTGTTCTTCGTCGGCGAGCACGGTCTCGTGGGTGACTGGGCCGGGGGTGATGCCAACTCGGGGAGTGGCACTAATGACACCGCCGCGTTGACTGATCTCATCGCTGCCGTGCCTGACGGTTCGACGATCGTCTTCGATGCCACCAAGACCTACCGCCTCGACCCCTTGTCGATCACCGGTAAGTCACTCACGCTCGACTTCAATGGCGCACGGGTTGTGACGAAAACGATGGACTCCGGCGACCTGTCGGTGGCCAGCCCCTTTATCTCGTGGTCGTCCACCGTCGGCCCTGAGGTTGATCTCAGCAGCTCGGGTTCGCCCGTGGAGCTACCGAGGTAATCACGAACCCTTTCTCAGGATCGAACGGGTTCTCAACCGACGACCTGGTCATCGTCCGTGACCGATACCCCGTCGCCCGGTGGGACACTGGCGCGAACGCCTCGTGGGTCGGACGCGGCGAGGTCAACATCGTGCAGTCGATCACGCCGTCCACAGGAACCGTGCGCCTCCGCATCCCCCTCAGCCACCAGTACCAGGCCAACTTCTCCGTGGTCCCCACGCTGCAACGCATCTCGACCCCGGTCCGTCCGGTCGTCAAGAACATCGGACTCATCATCGACACCAACCCCGACGGCATGTACACCGGGACATCGAGACCTCAGGCGGTCACCTGTTCTACTTCTACGCCTGCGTGGACCCCCGAGTGGAGAACGTGCGCGCCGAGGGGTGGGAGAACCACATCGTCAACTTCAACAAGTGCCTGCGCCCGCGAACCATCGACATCGAGGGGCGAAACCCATTCCAGACAGGATCAGGGCACGGGTACATCGGGCGCATGACTCACTGCGTCGATGGCGAGTTCACCCGTAGCGTCGCCTACGGGACACGACACGTCGCCAACTACGTGGCGTCGGCGCGGTGTGGGTCGCGGTCGTGCCGGTCGTACCGCCCCGCTGGGGTGTCCTACCAGACCCACGGACTGCGGTCACGCGACATCTACTCGGTCGATGACACCGTGGTCGGCGGCGACTCGTCGGGCTGGTCACACGGCAACACCACCTACGCGGGCGACTACGGGTATCGCATTCTACGACCGCGCTACTACGGCACCAACAACGGTGTTCTCGCGCGCTGCGGCAGCACTGGTACACGCATCATCGACCCCGAGATTCACACCACAGCCAAGGGCGTGGAGGTGTCGAGCCTCGCGTCAGACGTGATCGTGGACCTCACCCAGGGGACCATCGAGATATTCGGAGAAGCGGGGACGTCCTACGCGGTACACGCCGCCGATGTCAACGGCAGCGGCGAGTACAAGCCGGGCTCGGTCACCGTCCACGGCCCCGGCGATCTCGTTGGAACTCGCGCCCTGGTGTCCCTCGACGTGACTGGTGCGGCCCGCATAGGTGGCGTCGAGTACGACCAGGGCGACGACCAGTTGCAGCGATGGGACGGCACCGACTGGGCCGAAGTCGAATCCGGTGGCGCAGCAGGCGTCACGCTCGATACCGACCAGACGATCACCGGGGCGAAGTCGATGGCCGAGGTGGGATTCTTCGGCACGTCCGCGCTCGGCACGAAGCCGTCCGCAACAGACGACCTCGGCACCGTCCTGTCCAGCCTTGGACTTCGCACTGCTGGTGGTGCGTATCCGATCACGACCTCGGGGGCGGTCGCTCTCACAGGCGGATTCCGTACCGGGCTCGGCAATCGATCCGGTACCTACAACATCACCACCAACACCGCGCCGTTCAACATGTGCGATGCCAGTGGTGGAGCGTTCACGATCTCACTGCCGAACACCGGATCGGCTGGGTATCGCTTCACTATCAAGAAGATCGACGCCTCAGCCAACGCGGTCACCGTGTCCGCGCCGATCGGCATCGACGGTGTGCCGACCCTCGTGCTCACCGATCAGTGGGAGTGGGTGGAGGTCGTCAGCACTTTCACCACAGGCCAGTACATGATCGTCGGTCGGGCTGACCCCGCCCATAACCGGAATCGGGACACCGCTGTCACGGCTCCCAGGCGTCGCCGAGTACCGCGGCGAGCCGGTCGGTGAGGTCCGGGGCCTCGGCGCGCTGGGAGTAGACCACGTCGTCGCATTCGACGGCGAGTGCGAGTAGGTCGGGGTCGGGTGGTGTCCATCCGCCGTCGGTGGCTTGTGTCATTTCGGCTTGCTGGCGGCGCATCTGTGCGCGTATGGCTTCGGCTGCGGCGCGTAGTACGTCCCGATCGGTCACCAGGTGATCATACGGGTTTCGTGAAATGTGTTGCGCTGCAACAGAAGTCGATGCTACTGTTATCTCACAAGTTCAGAGCGGGTGAGGTTCAGGAACACACACTGATCGTCGGAGCGCGATGCGCCGGCCACTGATAGGAAACACTGGGAACCCGATCGCAGAGCGTCATGATGCGACACCCGCTCTGAACTTGGACAACCTTGAACGCCCCATCCTCTTCGTGAGGGTGGGGCGTTTTCTTTGCGTTGAGGGGAACCCCGCCACCCCGCGGCTGCGTCCAAGGCTCATGACTCCACGCATCCGCATCTACCGACCACCCTACGATCCGGACTGCCCGAATGCCGGCGACTGGTGGAGGACTTTGGGGAGACGCCAGTCTGTTGGTGTCCCCAAAGTCGGATCAAAGTGCGGACTGGACGGACTGGTTCAGGACGGACGCAGAATCTCCCGCTCCGCATTCACGTCCACCAACTCACTCAGTGATACCTGATCGAGGCCAAGGGTGAGCTCTGTGACAGTACGTGATGTGACCTGCCGCCAGCGGCCCTTGGCAAACACAAAGTCACCCTCCTGGATGTCCTTGAATAGCGTGGGCACCGGACCATTCGCGAGTGCGCTCAGCCATTGACTTTCCCTGCCACCGTTGCGCACTCCGCAGGTCAGCGGAGGTGACTGACACTCTGCGCGGCCCCAGACTGTGGGCCGAGCGCGTACCTGAGTTCGCTCCTCGCGGCTGATGATCTGCGATCCACACGCGCACGTTCCGAATTGCCGGGTGTTGCCTGTGAGTTGACCCATGTGGGGATCTTAATGGCTTGCCCGGCAAGGGTGGGTGTGTCACCGGAGAAATAGGCCACAACCTGGGACAATAGGAGAATGACCGTAGCCGAACTGATCGCCAAGCTGCAGCAGATGCCCCAGGATGCCACCGCCTGTATCGACTGGGCGCAGATGGGCGTGTGGTCTGAACCTACGGGCGGCTACTACTACGGCGAAGCCGAGAGTGTCGTCCTCCATGACGGAGACGTGTACATCACCTCTGGTGAGGTCGAGCCGTGAGCGCGCCTGAGCTCAAGGACGAGTGTCTCGTGGTTCCCGGGCAGGGATGCCGCAACTTCCGCCCGGCACACCGGCGTGAAGCCCACCCCGCCGACACCTTCTCAGAGGTTCGTGTCGCCGACCACGGCGATCGGACCTGGGAGGCTCGCGAGTTCTCCGTCAACGTCCTGTCTGGCCGCGACTGCCCGTTGAATGCGGAGCTGTTCCCTGCCCAAGCTGAGGCGCAGGTGTACGCCGACGCCCGCAACACGGGCTATCTCCACACCGGCGCAATGATCTGCGTACACGAATGGCGGTTGGAACAGGCGAGGGCGGGGAACGATGCTTGAGTTCAAGGTAGGGGATCGTGTGCGGACTGTTGTCGGTGACCACACTGGGCGAATCGTGGACTTCGTACCTGGAACCGACTGGCCCATCCTCTACGTCACCAACTCCACCAGCCATCCCGAAACGGTTGGCGAGTATGTACCCAACGATCCCAGCAAGCTCGTACGACAGGACTGGACCGATGCCTGAGTTCAAGGTAGGGGACCGCGTGCGGGTGACCTCACTAGGGAACGCCGAGGCGGCTGGGAAGATCATCGCCCAGGAACGCGTGCCCGACCTACTGCACCGGGTGGAGTTCACTCACGCCACGGCATGGGCGCGGGAGTTGTTCGGCGACGGGTGGTGGTTCGCCGACACCGCGCTGGAGCACATCGACTGATTACGAAGGCTCATGCCGCTCTCCATCGACGTGTATGTACAAGTACAGCCACCCAGCGTGGTGCTGGATGGCTGTACTTGAATGCCTTGGCTGTAACCGTGGCTGTAGTCGAGAGCCTGTGTGGTCTCTGACCTGGAGCGGGTGACGGGAATCGAACCCGCGTAGCTAGTTTGGAAGACTCGCGACGGAGGGGACTGGACCTCACTTTGCGAGATACACGTAAGTCTAAACGTAAGCGTCGGAGTGAAAATGCCCTCTGACCTGGAGCCGATGACGGGAATCGAACCCGCGTATTCAGCTTGGGAAGCTGTGTTTAGGGGTATGCTCATGGTGGGTCTACTGTCAAGGCTGAGCGAATACCTGCAGGTAACTGAAGTTTTCACGAGTTTGTCTAGACAGCGCATAGACTGGGGTAAACGTAAGTACAAACGTAAGTGAGCCGATATGCCCCGAAGAAGCGCCGTAGGGCGAAAGGTGAAGGCGGACTGTACCAACGGGCCGACGGCATGTGGATGGCGCAAGTCCTCCTCCCCGACGGCAAGTACTACCAACGTGGACGCAAGAAATACGCCGACGCCGTGCCGAACTCGCAGCCATGCGGAAAGACCTCGCGAACGGCATCCTCCCCAACGCCGGCCAGATCACCGTCGCCCAGTGGCTGACTACTGGGTGGACACGATCGCCGCGCCACGCCTGAAACCCGCACCCTCGCCACCTACCGGTCCACCATCAAACACCAACTCATCCGCATGTCGGGTCGAAGAAGCTGGGGAAGCTCACCCCCACTGATGTTCGCCGCATGGTCAACCACGTCGCCGACGCACACACCACCCGCACCGCCCAAGCCGCCTACTCAGTGTTGGCGAAAGCGTTGGGGGATGCAGTGAAAGACGGGAAGATCGGCAACAACCCGTGCGAGCGTATGGACCGCCCCCAGGCCCGCTCCGAGGAGCGCGTTCCCCTCACTGTGGAGCAGGCACGGCATGCTTGTTGCGTCCGTCCCGCCACCTGCGCCCACCCCCCCGCCGCCCCACTGCGCGCCCTCGGCCCTGGGCGTCCATACGCTCGCACGGGTTGTTGCCGATCTTCCGTCTTTCACTGCATCCCCCAACGCTTTCGCCAACACTGAGTAGGCGGCTTGGCGGTGCGGTGGTGTGTGCGTCGGCGACGTGGTTGACCATGCGGCGAACATCAGTGGGGTGAGCTTCCCAGCTTCTTCGACCCGACATGCGGGATGAGTTGGTGTTTGATGGTGGACCGGTAGGTGGCGAGGGTGCGGGTTTCAGCGTGGCGCGGCGATCGTGTCCACCCAGTAGTCCAGCCACTGGGCGACGGTGATCTGGCCGGCGTTGGGAGGATGCCGTTCGCGAGGTCTTTCCGCATGGCTGCGAGTTCGGCCACGGCGTCGGCGTATTTCTTGCGTCCACGTTGGTAGTACTTGCCGTCGGGGAGGAGGACTTGCGCCATCCACATGCCGTCGGCCCGTTGGTACAGTCCGCCTTCACCTTTCGCCCTACGGCGCTTCTTCGGGGCATATCGGCTCACTTACGTTTGTACTTACGTTTACCCCAGTCTATGCGCTGTCTAGACAAACTCGTGAAAACTTCAGTTACCTGCAGGTATTCGCTCAGCCTTGACAGTAGACCCACCATGAGCATACCCCTAAACACAGCTTCCCAAGCTGAATACGCGGGTTCGATTCCCGTCATCGGCTCCAGGTCAGAGGGCATTTTCACTCCGACGCTTACGTTTAGACTTACGTGTATCTCGCAAAGTGAGGTCCAGTCCCCTCCGTCGCGAGTCTTCCAAACTAGCTACGCGGGTTCGATTCCCGTCACCCGCTCCAGGTCAGAGACCACACAGGCTCTCGACTACAGCCACGGTTACAGCCAAGGCATTCAAGTACAGCCATCCAGCACCACGCTGGGTGGCTGTACTTGTACATACACGTCGATGGAGAGCGGCATGAGCCTTCGTAATCAGTCGATGTGCTCCAGCGCGGTGTCGGCGAACCACCACCCGTCGCCGAACAACTCCCGCGCCCATGCCGTGGCGTGAGTGAACTCCACCCGGTGCAGTAGGTCGGGCACGCGTTCCTGGGCGATGATCTTCCCAGCCGCCTCGGCGTTCCCTAGTGAGGTCACCCGCACGCGGTCCCCTACCTTGAACTCAGGCATCGGTCCAGTCCTGTCGTACGAGCTTGCTGGGATCGTTGGGTACATACTCGCCAACCGTTTCGGGATGGCTGGTGGAGTTGGTGACGTAGAGGATGGGCCAGTCGGTTCCAGGTACGAAGTCCACGATTCGCCCAGTGTGGTCACCGACAACAGTCCGCACACGATCCCCTACCTTGAACTCAAGCATCGTTCCCCGCCCTCGCCTGTTCCAACCGCCATTCGTGTACGCAGATCATTGCGCCGGTGTGGAGATAGCCCGTGTTGCGGGCGTCGGCGTACACCTGCGCCTCAGCTTGGGCAGGGAACAGCTCCGCATTCAACGGGCAGTCGCGGCCAGACAGGACGTTGACGGAGAACTCGCGAGCCTCCCAGGTCCGATCGCCGTGGTCGGCGACACGAACCTCTGAGAAGGTGTCGGCGGGGTGGGCTTCACGCCGGTGTGCCGGGCGGAAGTTGCGGCATCCCTGCCCGGGAACCACGAGACACTCGTCCTTGAGCTCAGGCGCGCTCACGGCTCGACCTCACCAGAGGTGATGTACACGTCTCCGTCATGGAGGACGACACTCTCGGCTTCGCCGTAGTAGTAGCCGCCCGTAGGTTCAGACCACACGCCCATCTGCGCCCAGTCGATACAGGCGGTGGCATCCTGGGGCATCTGCTGCAGCTTGGCGATCAGTTCGGCTACGGTCATTCTCCTATTGTCCCAGGTTGTGGCCTATTTCTCCGGTGACACACCCACCCTTGCCGGGCAAGCCATTAAGATCCCCACATGGGTCAACTCACAGGCAACACCCGGCAATTCGGAACGTGCGCGTGTGGATCGCAGATCATCAGCCGCGAGGAGCGAACTCAGGTACGCGCTCGGCCCACAGTCTGGGGCCGCGCAGAGTGTCAGTCACCTCCGCTGACCTGCGGAGTGCGCAACGGTGGCAGGGAAAGTCAATGGCTGAGCGCACTCGCGAATGGTCCGGTGCCCACGCTATTCAAGGACATCCAGGAGGGTGACTTTGTGTTTGCCAAGGGCCGCTGGCGGCAGGTCACATCACGTACTGTCACAGAGCTCACCCTTGGCCTCGATCAGGTATCACTGAGTGAGTTGGTGGACGTGAATGCGGAGCGGGAGATTCTGCGTCCGTCCTGAACCAGTCCGTCCAGTCCGCACTTTGATCCGACTTTGGGGACACCAACAGACTGGCGTCTCCCCCAAAGTCCTCCACCAGTCGCCGGCATTCGGGGCAGTCCGGATCGTAGGGTGGTCGGTAGATGCGGATGCGTGGAGTCATGAGCCTTGGACGCAGCCGCGGGGTGGCGGGGTTCCCCTCAACGCAAAGAAAACGCCCCACCCTCACGAAGAGGATGGGGCGTTCAAGGTTGTCCAAGTTCAGAGCGGGTGTCGCATCATGACGCTCTGCGATCGGGTTCCCAGTGTTTCCTATCAGTGGCCGGCGCATCGCGCTCCGACGATCAGTGTGTGTTCCTGAACCTCACCCGCTCTGAACTTGTGAGATAACAGTAGCATCGACTTCTGTTGCAGCGCAACACATTTCACGAAACCCGT
Source organism: Gordonia westfalica (assembly GCF_900105725.1). Taxonomy (NCBI): domain Bacteria; kingdom Bacillati; phylum Actinomycetota; class Actinomycetes; order Mycobacteriales; family Gordoniaceae; genus Gordonia; species Gordonia westfalica. The sequence goes on along the minus strand of NZ_FNLM01000033.1, from coordinate 13,538 downwards.
ATGATCACCTGGTGACCGATCGGGACGTACTACGCGCCGCAGCCGAAGCCATACGCGCACAGATGCGCCGCCAGCAAGCCGAAATGACACAAGCCACCGACGGCGGATGGACACCACCCGACCCCGACCTACTCGCACTCGCCGTCGAATGCGACGACGTGGTCTACTCCCAGCGCGCCGAGGCCCCGGACCTCACCGACCGGCTCGCCGCGGTACTCGGCGACGCCTGGGAGCCGTGACAGCGGTGTCCCGATTCCGGTTATGGGCGGGGGTCAGCCCCGACCGACGATCATGTACTGGCCTGTGGTGAAAGTGCTGACGACCTCCACCCACTCCCACTGATCGGTGAGCACGAGGGTCGGCACACCGTCGATGCCGATCGGCGCGGACACGGTGACCGCGTTGGCTGAGGCGTCGATCTTCTTGATAGTGAAGCGATACCCAGCCGATCCGGTGTTCGGCAGTGAGATCGTGAACGCTCCACCACTGGCATCGCACATGTTGAACGGCGCGGTGTTGGTGGTGATGTTGTAGGTACCGGATCGATTGCCGAGCCCGGTACGGAATCCGCCTGTGAGAGCGACCGCCCCCGAGGTCGTGATCGGATACGCACCACCAGCAGTGCGAAGTCCAAGGCTGGACAGGACGGTGCCGAGGTCGTCTGTTGCGGACGGCTTCGTGCCGAGCGCGGACGTGCCGAAGAATCCCACCTCGGCCATCGACTTCGCCCCGGTGATCGTCTGGTCGGTATCGAGCGTGACGCCTGCTGCGCCACCGGATTCGACTTCGGCCCAGTCGGTGCCGTCCCATCGCTGCAACTGGTCGTCGCCCTGGTCGTACTCGACGCCACCTATGCGGGCCGCACCAGTCACGTCGAGGGACACCAGGGCGCGAGTTCCAACGAGATCGCCGGGGCCGTGGACGGTGACCGAGCCCGGCTTGTACTCGCCGCTGCCGTTGACATCGGCGGCGTGTACCGCGTAGGACGTCCCCGCTTCTCCGAATATCTCGATGGTCCCCTGGGTGAGGTCCACGATCACGTCTGACGCGAGGCTCGACACCTCCACGCCCTTGGCTGTGGTGTGAATCTCGGGGTCGATGATGCGTGTACCAGTGCTGCCGCAGCGCGCGAGAACACCGTTGTTGGTGCCGTAGTAGCGCGGTCGTAGAATGCGATACCCGTAGTCGCCCGCGTAGGTGGTGTTGCCGTGTGACCAGCCCGACGAGTCGCCGCCGACCACGGTGTCATCGACCGAGTAGATGTCGCGTGACCGCAGTCCGTGGGTCTGGTAGGACACCCCAGCGGGGCGGTACGACCGGCACGACCGCGACCCACACCGCGCCGACGCCACGTAGTTGGCGACGTGTCGTGTCCCGTAGGCGACGCTACGGGTGAACTCGCCATCGACGCAGTGAGTCATGCGCCCGATGTACCCGTGCCCTGATCCTGTCTGGAATGGGTTTCGCCCCTCGATGTCGATGGTTCGCGGGCGCAGGCACTTGTTGAAGTTGACGATGTGGTTCTCCCACCCCTCGGCGCGCACGTTCTCCACTCGGGGGTCCACGCAGGCGTAGAAGTAGAACAGGTGACCGCCTGAGGTCTCGATGTCCCCGGTGTACATGCCGTCGGGGTTGGTGTCGATGATGAGTCCGATGTTCTTGACGACCGGACGGACCGGGGTCGAGATGCGTTGCAGCGTGGGGACCACGGAGAAGTTGGCCTGGTACTGGTGGCTGAGGGGATGCGGAGGCGCACGGTTCCTGTGGACGGCGTGATCGACTGCACGATGTTGACCTCGCCGCGTCCGACCCACGAGGCGTTCGCGCCAGTGTCCCACCGGGCGACGGGGTATCGGTCACGGACGATGACCAGGTCGTCGGTTGAGAACCCGTTCGATCCTGAGAAAGGGTTCGTGATTACCTCGGTAGCTCCACGGGCGAACCCCGAGCTGCTGAGATCAACCTCAGGGCCGACGGTGGACGACCACGAGATAAAGGGGCTGGCCACCGACAGGTCGCCGGAGTCCATCGTTTTCGTCACAACCCGTGCGCCATTGAAGTCGAGCGTGAGTGACTTACCGGTGATCGACAAGGGGTCGAGGCGGTAGGTCTTGGTGGCATCGAAGACGATCGTCGAACCGTCAGGCACGGCAGCGATGAGATCAGTCAACGCGGCGGTGTCATTAGTGCCACTCCCCGAGTTGGCATCACCCCCGGCCCAGTCACCCACGAGACCGTGCTCGCCGACGAAGAACACGCCCCCACGCGCGGAGCATAAGTTTCCTCAGCTACCTCTTGTGTGAGGAAGCCTGTGGTGCCTGCTGCGACACGGGCATCGACCGCGGCACGGGAGGCAGACCCCTCGGCGGTGATCTTCGATGCCACCGCCGAATCCGGTACCGCACCTGCCGTCACGTCCTCCAGGATTTGGGCTGCCTCATCACGGGCCGTGCGGGTCTCGTCCCGCAGGGTGGCGACAGCGTTCACCACGGCTGGGGTGTAGGCGTCGGGGTCGTAGTCCTCGATCAACTCCTGCAGCGTGTGCGAACCTTCTGTCAGGACAACCGAATACCACTTCGACCGGTAATCCTTCGCCCCGAAGATCGCCTTCTGCACCTGGTACGGACCCTCAGGGAGCAACCCCGAGTCGTAGAAACCAGGGCGGACGGGTGCGTGGGCGGGTTGATGGGGATGACGGTGGGCGCCGAGTACACGGTCACCCCAGCGTTGTTGCGGTCCACCGGCACCCGAATCCACAGTTTCGAATCCCGCGGCGGGAACCCCCATCGGGGAGCTGATACACACCAGTCAAACGTCCGGACATGAACTTCCTTTCGAACAGGAGGGGGGTACCGCAGACGGGCGCCTTATGCGGGGGTGATGTTGATCCAGCAGCCAGACACTGACTGAGGTCCGCCATTCGAGGCATGCCACATGGTGAGTTGGTCGCCTGCGGCGACGGTCAACGACACTGTGCCGGTGAGTCCGACGCTGCCGACGTCGACACCGTTGCGTTGGATTTTGATGTTGCCGTTACCAGTCGCCGACCAGGTGAGGGTGACGTTCCCGGCGCCCTTCACGACGAGCGCATTGTTGGTGACCGTCGCCGGATAGGTGGGGTCAGAGGTGAACCCGGTCACCTGCACATACGGGAGGAACGAGTTCGATACTGACCCGTTCTGCATGCGTTGACGGGTGAACGTGACGAGGGTGGCGGTCGCGGCACTCGATGTTGCAGCACTGTTGGTGCCGGTCAGGGTGTGGCGGGGTCGGGATGTGGCTGTGCCAGTGACAGTCACAGTGTTGGCGGCGGCGAGCTGGGGGCGCAGGTCTGCGGTGTCGGCGACATTAATGGTTTGCAGTGCCGCCAGCGTGTAGCGTGCCCGCGCCGTACCGGTTTGGTCGGCAGCCACCGTTTGAGAAGCGGCTAACGGTACGCGTAGGCCACCCAGTTCGGTGGCCTGCCCCACGGTGGTGGTTTGGGTGGCGGAGATGGTGTGTCGTACCCTCACCACCGCCACAGACGTCACCTCGAACGTTTGGGAGGCATCCGCATTCACCGATCCCACCGATGGCACTGACGATGCTGTCGGCGCCACCACCATGTCTTGTGCTGCATCCAGCTCAATGCGTGGGCGGGTGACGACAGGTTGGGTGATGGTGATGTCTTGTGTGGCGGTCAGGGTGTAGAGAGTTGCCGTCGACGCTGCAGGGGTGACAGTGGTCGCTTGTGTAGCGTCGAGTGTGTAGCGGGCGCGGCCATCGCTGCTGGTGTCGGTGGTGATGGTGTTGGTTGCGGTCAGGGTGTAACGGGCACGCACCACACCCACACCAGCCACCACACCCGAACCGGTACCGGCTATGCCGACACCGAGTTTCCCGGACTGCCCCACCTGGACGGATTGCTCCGCATAGTCCACGCAGAGTCGGGCGTACACCACACCCGCAGCGGTGACGGTGATGGTGTTGCCGGACATCAACCGTTCTTTGGTGCGGGGCCGGCGGGTCCGATAGTGCGGGGCCGTCGGCAACCTCACCCCAGTGTGCCGGGCTTCCGGTACCACCACCCGCGTGTGGGGTGCAGCAGGTAGCACCACACCCACCCGCGGAACCGGTACCGCCGTAAACAGGTAGGGACGGTTGGGGACTGCCGTCACCACCCTGCCTGCCAGAACGATCATCTACGTGATGGTGATCGTGGGGGTGACGTCGATGGTGGCGTTCGCACTGACTGTGGTGGAGGGGATGGACAGTTTGTCCAAATAGGTGCCGGAGGTTTGCGCCGAGTACACGCCGGCCGCGACGACGGTGGTGGCGGGCACGTTGATCGACACCTTCGACCCGGTCATGGAACCCGACGCCGGAGTCCCCCAGGTCGTCTGCTGGCGGGCATACGCGGGGGTACCGCCCGACACCTCGGATGCGCCGGTGCTGCCGGGGTCGGCGGTGTGCAGGGAAATCCACGTTCCCTGCGCTGCATACGCATTGAGCAGGGCGGTTTTCATCGCGTTGGTGGCGAGTGCCATGTCATTCTCCTAGGTTGTAGTTGATGTCGAGGTGGAGGGTTTGTTCGGCGGTGAGGTCGACGTGTTCCCGCCCGTGATCGTCGATCCAATGTCGGGTGCCGTTGTCGTCGGTCCACTCAGACACGGCGGACTGCTTTCCCGTAGTAGAGGGGATATTCCTGGGTGGGGGTTTCGGGCATCGACACCGTGAGCAGGAAGTGGGTGGCCCGCCCGATGATGGGGCCAGCGTTTCCTGTTGCACCACATAGTCGATGGAGGGTGGTTCCACCACGCCGGGGATGGAGATGATGGGGGTGGTGGCGTTCCGGACGGGGTCGCCTTCGAAAAAGTAGAGGGTCGATGCTGCACCGACCGGCCACGATGTGATGTTGCCGGAGGTGGCGTCGATGGGGTCGAGGGAGAAAACCAGGTCACTGTTCTGGTAGAGGGGGATTTCCGCTTTCGTTCCCTCCCATCCGAGGGTGACGGTGGTCATGGTGTCTCCTGTTCTGTGAGTTCATATCCGAGTGCCGCCAAAGCATCAGCGTGGGTGGCGAGGTCGGGGTTGATGGTCATCGCGAACGACTTCGAGTCAGTCGACAGGATCGGGGTCAAACCGTTGGCGGGTCACCGTCGTAGTCGATGACCTGGCCACGCTCATCCGACAGGAACACCGACACATCCGGTTTCAGATGCGACCGCGAGACGGGAACCTGCATTCCCATGCTGGTGAGAATCGAAGTCATGTCAGGCACTTCCACCACCAACACCAACAGGAACCCATCCTCCGTGGAGTACAGGTTCGTGATCGGCGGCATATGCGGAAGAGCTTCAGCCACAAGGGTTGCTGGTTTCATACTCATCTCCAGAAGATCCAGATCACACCGGTAGCGCCGATACCGCCAGCGCCGAATGAGCCGGTACCGCCGTTCGAACCACCACCACCGCCACCACCACCGCCGGGATAGCCGCCCGGGCCGCCAGCTCCGCCGCTGTAGTTGAGGAAGCTGACACGGCCACCACCACCACCGCCACCACCACCGGCGCCGCCACACTTCGTTTGAGTTGCCGGCGACACGTTCGCGCCTGCACCACCGGGTCCACCGTTACCGCTAGGCGCACCTGCCCCCGCAGTCCCACCAGCGCCGAGAGGCGTTGACCCGCCCGCCAAACCATTCGTGCCGGAGTCTGCTAGTGTCCTGAGTCATTAATTCGTGTGCAGTAGTGGGCGATGGAGTCGAGGATCTGGTCAGCGGTCTTGACCCACACGTAGGGGCGGGGGTTGTCGTTCCAGGTCTCGATCCACGCTCTGATGTCGGCATTGAGTGCTCGTACGGTGCGGTGGGTGGAGCGTTGGAGTTTCTTGGTGGTCAGTTCGGCGAACCAGCGTTCGACGAGGTTCATCCAGGATGAGCTGGTGGGGGTGAAGTGGACAACAAACCGCGGGTGCGCGGTCAGCCATCGCTTGACCGCGGGTGTCTTGTGGGTGGAGGCATTGTCCATGACCAGGTGGACGTCGAGCTCGTCGGGTACCTCGGCGTCGATCTTGCGGAGGAATCCGATGAATTCCGTTGCGCGATGCCGTGAGTGAAGCGAACCGATGACTTTGCCCGACGCGATGTCCAACGCCGCGTACAGGCTGGAGGTGCCGTTGCGCACGTAGTCGTGGCTGGCCCGTTGCGGGGTGCCCGGGAGCATGGGAAAGATCGGCTGGGTGCGATCGAGCGCTTGGATCTGGGTCTTCTCGTCAACGCAGAGCACCAGGGCACGTTCGGGTGGGTTCATGTAGAGCCCGACGACGTCGCGGACCTTTTCGGTGAACATGGGATCTTTCGACAGCTTCCACGAATCCTGTTTGTGTGGAGCCAATCCGAACGCTCTCCATACACGCGAAACAGTTGACTGCGACATGTCGAGATGCTCAGCCATCGACCGAGTCGACCAGTGTGTCGCATTCTTCGGAGTGGTCTCGAGAGTTGCGGTGATCAGGTCTTTGATCTGCTCGTCGCCGACGGTTCGAGGTCGCCCGGGCCGGGGTTCGTCGAGCAACCCCTCGCAGCGGTGCTCGACGAACCGGCCTCGCCATCGCCGCACGGTACCTCGGTTGAGGCCGAGTCGTTGTGCCACTTCGGTATTCGACCCGCCATCTGCGGCAGCGAGAACGATTCGTGATCGCATCGCCAAACCCGAGGCCGTCGTTCGCCGACGCGCCCACCCTTCGAGCTCACGGCGCTCGTCATCGGTCAGAACAATATCCACTGCTCGCGGACCCCGGGTTGCCATTCCCCAGTCTATCAACCGAATGACAATTAATGACTCAGGACACTAGACCACCACCGCCGCCGTTCCCCGGCAGGGATGTGGTGGGTGAATAGCCGAACGATGTCGAGATCCCACCCTGCCCTGGGGTCGTGGTGATATGGGTGCCGAAACTGGACGGATTGCCATTCGTGCCAACGACGTAAGGCGTACTCGAATCCACTGATTCGGGGTCGAGTTGCTGGAAAATGTATCCACCGCCGAGGCCGCCAGCTGCGCGGGTGGTGGTACTGGAGGTGCCGTCCGAACCGTTCTTCCCACATCCGATGAGACCCACGATCAGTTCGGTGATGTTTTCAGGTTTCGTCCACGTACCCGACGTGACCTTGGTTTCCACGTTGTAGCCGTTGAGGACGGCGTCAGCGATGGCCTGGATCGTGTACTGAACCTCTTGCGGATCACCAACCGAACCGCCACCAAACCAGCCATTGAAAATGCCGTTGATGATCGACGCAATGTTCGCCGTCGCCGCATGAGCCAACAACCGGATCACATCAACCGGCTCACCCATATGCTTAAACTTCGGATTGAACTGGTTGTACGCGTAGTCATCCCAGAACGCCTGATCCGCATTCGCGAACTGCGACAGGCCTGACGTGGCACCGTTCGGGCGGTTCGCGGGCAGGAAGTATTTGCCCGGTACACCAGCACCGGGCTGATCTGGAGCTGTAATGGCTAACTCACCCCTTCGATCATGCGGGCCAACCGCTTAGCGTGGCCACCACCGTCGTAGTCCGTGGAATGCGCAGTGCCGAGATAGTTGCGGATGTCCTCCCCCGCACGCGCGAAATCGGGCCAGCGGAACGGATTCCACCACGGCTGCGCCACCGCCAGACGTTCAGCGGTCTTGAACGCCCAGGCGCGGGCGGCCTCGGGTGTGCGCACCGACATCCACCCGGTTAGGTCGGCGACCGTGCGCAGCGGTGAACCTAGCGGCAGGTCGGCGATCGGATCACCCGGCGCCCACTCGGTGAACCGAGGCCGCGGGACGTGCAGCGCCCCGGCGATCCCGGACCGGCCGTGATGCACCGGCGTGTGCGGGTCGCCCAGCGTCGCGACGGCGAGCACCTGATGGCGAGGCCGCCGAGGCAGGATGTCGCGCGCGTACTTCACTGCGACCGCCGCGCCCGCACTGTAGCCGCCGACGACCACGAGTTCGCGGGATTCGGTGACAGCTCGATCCAACGCTGCCGCGCCGATCGCTTTCGACTCCTCATACGACAGGTCGCCCATGCCGGTCGCCGGGCCGAAGTCGGCCGGGTACGGCACATACGTGAACTTCACCTTGCGGGGGTCGAGCGCGCGGCGCAGCGCCTCCGACGCGGGGGAGCCGCCGCGGGGTGCCCAAGTTCCGTCGACCCAGAGAAGTTCGATCATGACCGTCCTGCCCACCATGCTCGGATCTCGTCGCGCCACACTTGCCATGGCCGGCGGAAGTCGCCTGCCGCCCAACGGTCACGGCGGGTCTTGTACTGCAACACCAGCAGCATCACCAGGAGCGCGAGCATCATCACGGCGCCACCCGAGTACAGGATGAATCGAATCCACGCCCGCCCCGGATAGTCAGTACCCGCCCACACTGACGCCGAGATCTGGAGAAAGACCAGCGACATCAGGGTCGACTTGCCTAGGTAGATGAGTGACACCCGCTCCTTCCACCAGTACTGCCATGCGGCGTAGCAGATGGTGTAGACGGTGGCCAGCACGGCGAGCACCACAAGTGCCCAGTCGGCTATCAGCTCCACTAGTTCAGCCTTCCGAAGATCAGCTCGGCCCAGTGGTTGCGTTCCAACTGGTCACGAAGCTCCCGCTGTACCGGCCGCGCCCGTTCGGCGAGCCGTGCGCTTTCGGACCGGGCTTCTTCGGCCGATCGCGCGTTTCGCTTCGAGCGCGCATCAACTTCGTGCGCGCTCGCCCCCTTGGTCTTGAATCCCCACATCAGTTGGACTCCAAGCTCTCTCGCAGTGCCTTCGACTGGCTCGCGATGAGCTGGCCGGCGACATTCCACTCGGCCATCGTCTGCGCGTTGCGCGCGTTGGTCTCGAGGAGGTCGGCGATGGTCTTGGCGTCGCGCTCGGCCGCGGTCTTGTAGATCGAGATCTCCGATCCCCATACGATCCAGCCACGGGCGAAGGCGATACCGAGCACGAGCGCCATGCCGACGACGACCCCCACCACGCCGATGTCACTCAGCGCGGCGGGGTTCATCCAAGCGCTGGCGCTCGAGGTCACGGTCATCGGCCGAGGTTGACTTCGCGCTCGACGCCGTCAGCGGGAAGCTCAATACCTGCCAACACCTTCGGTGTGACCTGCGGGCGGGTGAACAGGAATCCGAGAGCAATCGTGGAGACCGCGAGGATGGCGCCCTGTTGCTGCTCGCTGAGGTTCAAGCCGAACGCAACGACCAGCGGCACCGCGGTCTGAACGACCGCGACGAGCGCCGGGTACACGCTCTCCTTCACCGAGATCACCACGAGCAGACCGAGCACCGCGTTGACCGCGGCCATGAACACGCCCTGAGTCTCGGTGGGGATGTTGAACCCGAACGTGGTCAGCAGAACCAGGATGGCTGAGACGAGGGAGGTCCAGGCGGCGGGCTCGCGGCCGAGGACAAGACGAGGGGTGGGTACAGACATGACGAGAACTCCTTCTGTGGGTGCGGCTCAGGCCGCGATGAGGTCGACTGCTTCGACGGCCAGCGGGATGCCGGCCGCGTTGACGAGAGTGAGATCCTTCGCGGCGTCGCCGATCTTCTTCACCGCGCCTGAGGGGTCCCACTCGAGGACGCCGTGCTCGAACGCCTGACGCTTGCCGCCCGTGCCGTTCGAGATCTCGTCCGACGTCGGCCAGCCGAGCGGGCCCTTCTCGTAGCCCTCGAGCGCCCAGCGCTGGCCGATGACGCCCTTCACGACGTGGTGGTCCTTGCCGTCCTTGCGGTAGAGCACGCCACCCTGGAACGCCATGACTGCGCCGTCGGCGAGCTTGGTGAAGTCGCGCACCGGGAAGCCGAGTTCGCCGGTCTCCCACTTGCGCTCGGCGTACGCCTCGAACAGGCCGCCGTGCGGGATGGCGTGCGCGCCGGTCGCCGGGTGAAAGTAGATGTGCGCGTTCTCGTACTCGACGAACCGGCCCTTACCGTCGCGGCCGACCTTGCGCTCACCCCCGGCGCCGGGCTTCGCCTTACGGACGCCGACCCACGGATTCTCCTTGGCCTCGAGCTCGATCATGTTCATGACCACGAGCGGCTTATCCGGTGCCTGGAGGAGCCGCTGACGGAACAGCTTCATGTCGAGGTTCCCGGGGTCCCACTTGCCCTGGATCGCGCCGTACTCCTTGTGCGCGACGACCTTGTTCCACGGGTTGCCGAGGCGCTTGTTGATGGCCCGGACGACCTTCAGGTATGCGCCGTACTGGGCCTCCGACCATGCCGCGGTGCCGTTGTGTGCGGCCTCGATGCCGATCGTCACGGCGTTGCCGTTGTTCGCGGGGATGCCCGGCCACGAGCCGGTGCCCGCGTGCCATGCGACGCCGACGCCGCACAGCGTGACAACACCGTTCGGCGCGAGGTGGAGTTGCGACGCGAGCCCGAGAGACGAGTGCTGCGCGATACCCCGCGGCGTCTCGCCGAACGAGCCGGTGTGGTGCATGAACGGACCCCAGATAGTGCCGAAGTCGCCGTGCCCGCGTTCGAACGCGCCGGGATAGATGTCAACCTTCAGGCCCTCGGCGCGCAGCACGTCGGGAAGCCAAACGGGATCAGCCATAATTGCCTCCTGTGGGCATGGGTGAATCCCCACACCCGAACGGGTGCAGGGTGAAAAGTTCTGTTGGGTTAGAGAGCTTCGGGGTTGATGCCGGCGTGCGGGGAACCGTCGAACGTTCCATCCGCCTTGCGGCGCTTCACCTCCGCGGCGAACGCCACAGCCTCTGCCTGCACCACCCGCTCCTGCGTATTCGCCTGGCGGGCCTTCATCTCCTCCACCTTCGCCAGATAGTTCTGATGCTCCTCATCAGCCAGCCGGGCGATCCGCTGCTCATACGTTTCATCCGGCTCATGCGAGTCGTAACACCACTTCCCCGCAGCCTTCGACGCCTCCAAGCTGTCCCCCGGTTCATAGTGCTTGATCGAATCCGCCACCAGCCGGACACCGCACTCCACCAGATGGCGGGCAACATCCACCCAATAGTCGGGTCCCATCACCAGCGGGGCACCCACCACACCAGGCAGGCCGATAAACAACACCGACACCGCCTTGCGCTTCGGCTTCACGTTTCCTCATCGGACATGTCAGCCCACTGCTTGAAAGACACTGTGCCCCCTCTCCGGGGGCCAAGCCCTACCCGGGAATGTCTAGTACGTAACGGGTCTTTCCGTAATCCCAGATCCGCGGGATCTTGTTCTCCGCCGCGGCCTGCTGCTCGGTCACGACTCGTCCCACAACAGGTTTGGGTCGTTGCGGAACCGCTTCAGGCGGAACAGGAACTTGTGCACCCGTTCGCCACGGAAGTAGTAGGTGTAATCCGGTCGCAGCTCGCCATCTTTGATGAAACCGCACTGCTCGTACAGGCCTCCGTCAGAGACGGCGTGGTCGGCGAATGTCACCACCCGTTGTGGTTGCATCGCAGCGACAGCGTGCTTCAGCAGCCGCGAATGCCCACCCCGCACGATCACCGAGGTGGCGAACCGCACCAACTCCACCTCAGTCTTGGTGCGCCACTTCATGCACATCACCGCGACCAACTCGCACCATCGCGCAAACCGAACGCTTCACTCATTGCGGTCGCACCCTGAATGTGGTTGGCCTCGAGGAAGTCGCGGACCTCCACCCGATCTACCGCGGTCACGGTGAGACTGCGCGCATTCAGCGGCGTTCCTGAGACACGCCCAGCTTGCGGGCGATCATGCGTTGGCAGATGTCCCGGCGGTCACGCCAGTCGTCTTCCCACACAGTCACCATCTGGATGCCCTTGTCGGCGCACCGCTGCACTTCCGCTGGTGGTAGTGGCGGTCCTTCCCGGCGTCCTCCGAATGCCAGTACAGGCCGTTGAACTCGACCGCGATGTTCTTCGACGGGATGTAGATGTCGAGTTCGTTGGTGCGATCACCGACCGCGTGCTGGTGACCACGTCGCGGTGAGCGTCCGCACAAAGTCGGCGACCTCGATTTCGGCTCGAGAAATGTGCTTCGCACAAGCGGGACACCCGTTGCCCCGCCCTCGGTCCTTCGGTGCAGCCCACAATGTGCCCGTCAGCGCACACCCACTGCAACTTCGTGTTCGACCCCGCCGACGTGACACCAAGGGCGGGGTCCACGAGCTGTCCGCGTAGCTCCTCGCTGAGCGGATTGGCGGTTGCTGCGTTCGCTGCATAGCTGGTGCCGCGGTGTGTGTACGAGCAAGCTCGCATTGCACCGCCTCGCCCCGGATTCCTTTCGGCGTTCGCGGAGAACTCCGTCCCGCAGGTGGAGCAGTTCCACCATGCCGGTTCCGCGGAGCCGCGGCTCACTCCCTCCGGGGTGTGCGGGTTGCGATCTGACCACCAGGCGGCGATCGGATAGTCGATAGTGGATCTGACTTGGCAGCGGCCCGTGACCGTGCGGACGCCGCACCGGTCTTATCTGAGAGCCGGTAACACCGTGGGCATCCTGAGCCGTTGCTCCGGTTCTTCACCGTCGCCCGCCACTCATGCCCACACGTTCCACACCGCCACGCTGCTTTGTAGTTCGACTTCGCCGACACCGAAGTGTGCGGCTTCTCGTCGATCCACTCACCTTGCAGGTGGACAGCGATCCGGGATGCCGTGGCCGCGTTGCCGCGGTTAACCTCAGCGCCCTGCTTACCAGCACACTTGCGGCACCACTTCCGCAACCGCCGAGACGACTGCGACTCCTGCACAGATTCCCGCAGGAACGGCACTCCCACCACCCGACTGGCTGGCCGGCACCTCGAGGTGCCCTCTCCCGTCGTTGAGATCGATCCGCCATTCGGCTACATGCTCTGGGGCTAGTGGTGCTCGCTTATTCGCCACCCAACAGGATAACCTGCTATCCGAAAGTTTCCGTTAGAACAGGCCGAGCTCCGACGCAGCAGTCGCCAAACCAGCAATCTCACGCATCAAACGAGTCATCGGGTCCTCATCCTCACGCGGACCAAACTCGAGTTCCCACTGCGCAAAATGATCCGCCGACCACTCCAACTTCGCCGACATCACCCGCTCAACATGAATCTCACGGCGCGTATCACCAGCCACCTCAAACGAACCACGATCACCCTTGTAGAGGTGGCCATACCCAGGCCAACCCACCACATACGGAGTCAACGCCGTCACCTTCACCTTGGCGTTCTTCTTCCGCGCCGTCGCCACAATCCCCGCACGAATCGCCATCACCGACGACAGCGTGTACGCCTTCCCCGGCAGGTCAAGGTGATACTCCTTGTAATGCGACGACCCGGACTGCGCAATCCGATGAGGCAACTTCACCGAAATCCACGCCAACACCGTGTCCGTATAAAACGGCTTCAACACCGCATCGATGGCGCCACCTTGCGCGCCAATTCCGTAGCCGCCGATATTCAGGTTGGATGTGACGAGGTCGCCGACCGTCTGGATGCCAGCGCTGATGAGTTCGTTCACTCCGGGGGCTGATTGTCCGCCGGCGTTGATGATGACGCCCTTGGATGGTGTTGTGGTGAATTCGGTTTCGATGCCGGAGTC
>NZ_FNLM01000032.1 GCF_900105725.1 Gordonia westfalica | reverse complement strand
GGCCTCCGATCCCGAAATGGGAGGTAGTTCAATGCTGGACCTGCTCCGAAGCACCCGTCTGTGCGTGCTCGCCGCAACAACCCGAAGAAGGACTTCGGTCTCTGCCGTCTGAGGGGCGTGAGGGCGCTACGCCTGAGTGGCCTCTGCTTCCGGATGTGAATGCGTCGGCGATGCTCGAGGTTGCTCGCGATCGTGTCGCGTCACTCCAGGTGGAGTTGGAGGTGAGGACGATGGTCGCGCGAAGGGCGGCTGCGGCGCGATCTGAACAAGAATGAACTGCTGGTGGCCAGTTGCAGTTGCAGATTGAGCAGGCCACTGATGCAGAGAAGGCGTTGTGGGCGGATCTGTGGTCGACGCCTCAGGCGGTGATCTGGGAAGAGTCCCATACGCATCGTGAGGTTGCGCAATATGTGCGGTGGAAGGTTCGTGCCGAGCAGGGCGACCTGAAGGCTGCTGCGGAGGCGCGGCAGTTGTCTGACCGTCTCGGGTTGAATCCGCTGGCGCTGATGCGTCTGCGGCCGAGGTTGAGCATGTCGACGAGGTGGAGAACCGTGGCAAGCGCCGGCGGGAAACGTCGGTGCCGCAGCGGAAGAATCCTCCGAAGGATGATCCGCGCTCGAGTCTCTACGCCGTGTGACCCGTGCTGCTGGTCGTTCCGGGTCCAGACCCGGAACCCTGGCCAACCCTGGGGCCGCAGATATGCGATCTGATCGAGGATCGTGCGATCTATGGCCGGGTTCGTTGCAGGGGAGCCGTACGAGATTGACCGGAGTTTCGGGCGTTCATCCATCGTGCTTTCGAGGTGTTCCGAAAGGTCATCCTTGGGAGGGACGTCGTCGGTTCAAACGGGTTGGACTGTCAGTCCGCAAGGGGTTGGCGAAGACAGAGAAGCAGGCGCTCCTAGCGTTCTGTGAGCTTCATCCGGAGGGCCGACCCGGTTTGACGGTGGGATGCCTCGGGGAATCCGGTGGGTAGGCCGGTGAACTCGCCGTACATTCCGATGTTGGCGGTGTCGGTGGAGCAGGTTGAGGAACTTGCTTACGGCGCTTTGAAGTACATCGTCGAAGAAGGCCTGATGCGGACCTGTTCGATTCGACGTTGGATCGGATTGTGCGGCTGAATGATCACGGTCGTGCTGACGGCAAAGCGGTCGCATTGTCGAACAACCCAGGGTCTCGTGACGGCGCTCGTACGACGATGAACTGTTTCGATGAGCCGCACCGGCTGTATTTGCCGCGGCAGTTGAAGGCGCACCAGACGATGGATGCGAACCTGCCGAAACGTCCGCTGGATGATCCGTGGTCGTTGTATGTGGGACTGCCGGTCAACCCGGTCAGGGTTCGGTGGCTGAAGAGATTCACATCGAGGCCACGCAGATCGCTGAAGGCAAAATTCAGCGTCCGGACTTGTTCTATCTGTATCGCACGGATGACGATCCCGAACGGATCTGTCGGATAAGGACGAGCGGATTCGGGCGATCGCTGAGGCGACCGGCCCGATCGGCGAGTTCGGTCCGGGCCAGTTCGACGAGATCGCTTCGAAGTGGGATCGCCCTGGCGCCGATGGCCGTATCTCGAGCGGGTGTGGTTGAACCGGTGGAAACGTCAGGGCGACCAGGCGTTTGACATGAAGAAGATCAAACCGGGTTTGTGCCGCTCAGGGGAGCGCATCCCTAAGGGCGGGTTCATCACTCTCGGTTTCGATGGCGCCCGGTTCCGTGACGCTACCGCGTTGGTGGCGACGAGCATCGACACCGGGTTGCAGGAGTTGCTGGGGTTGTGGAACGCCCGACGATGACGACCTAGAAGACGACGGTTGGGAAGTCAACGAAGCTGAGGTGACCGCCGCCGTCGAGGACGCCATGACCCGGTATGCGGTGTGGAAGATGTACGCCGACCCCCACACTGGACCGAAACGGTCGGCTCGTGGGCTGCGAAATGGCCTGACCGGGTGGAGGAGTGGTGGACCGCCGAGTGAAGCCGATGGCGTACACGCTGCGCGAGTATCGGGAAGCCATCGACTCGGGTCGATCACATTCGGTGGCGAACACAGCCACGAGGACTTTGTCAGGCACTCGGAAACGCGGGCCGCAAGGAACTGAAGATCGTGGACGACGAGGGAAACCCTTGGATGTCCTCCAGAAGCAAGATGGTCGGGCTGACCTCAAGTTTGATGCCGCGATGGCGTCGGTGCTGTCGTGGAAAGCCTGTCTGGACGCACGCAAGTCAGGGCTCGACCGCCAAGGCCGGTCGGAATGCCACGTCGCATCTACTGAGAGGGTGGTGCATGATTCCGGTGACGCCGGCCGAATGGCTCCCGTCCTCACAGCCGTTTGGATGCTGCGCAGCCGCGAATCAGTCTGCTGCGTCGCTACGTTGACGGCGACGCCCGCTCCTGAGATGGGTAAGAATGTGCGGGCGTCGTGGCAGCGTTTTCAGCGGCAGTCGCGCGTCAACCTGGCGACGAAGATCTCGTCATCCTTGGCGGAGCGGCTGATCCCAACGGTATTGATGTTGGCTCCAACACCGACAGTGATGTGGTGGCTGCGGCGCAAAGGATCTGGCGCGATAACCGCATCAAAGGTGTGGTCGCTAAGGAAGCCACCCATCACATGCTGAATTACGCCACCAGCTACATGACTGCATGGGTCGGGACAATGGGCACGCCGTCATCACGGCGGACTCACCGGAAATGATGTACGCGGCGACTGACCGTTGCAGCCGTGGAAGGCGCGCGCCGCGATCCGTTGGTGGCGTGACTCGGATGCGGAAACAGACTTTGCGATCGTGTGGTGTCAGATCGGCTGGCAGCTGTTCAGCCGTTCGGTGTGGGTAAACCCTGCCGAGGTGGTGGAGCGGCGCATCCGCAACAACCGTGCCAGTTCGGATCAGTGGGATGCGGCGACAGAGTTCGTCATCACCGGCGAGGGGCCGCCGGTGGTGGTGTTGAACAACCCGCTCGGAATGGGTGAGTTCGAACCCCATCTCGACACCATCACCCGCATCAACGCGGGAATCCTCGAGCGTCGTGTGACATCAGCGATGCAGGCGTGGCGTCAGCGCGCCTCACGGGAGGTCTGCCACAGAAGGACGCGAAGGCAACGACATCGATTGGGCGTCGGTGTTCGAGCCGGCGCCTGGTGCGTTGTGGACATCCTGCTGGTATCGAGTTGTGGGAGTCCGATGCCACCGATATTAGGCCTCTTCTGGAGGGTGTGAAGGATGACTTGCGGGAGCTGTCGGAGATGTCGGCACCCCGTTCCCGCGCTGCTTCCGGTTCTCAGAATCAGTCGGCTACCGCTCTGCTGCGATGAAGGAAGCGTTGATCCTGAAGGCGCGTGACCGACTTGACGTGGTTGATACGGGCTTGTCGGCGATCATCTCGAAAGCTTTGCGTATCGAGGGTTTGAGACCGAGGAGACGATCTCCTTGTCGTGGGAACCGCGGATCACGTGTCGCTGTCGGAGAAGTATGACGCCGCGGTGAAGGCGAAGGGTGCGGGGAGTCATGGAAGTCGATTGCCCGCAACATTCTTGGCTACTCGCCGGAGCAGATCGAGCAGGATGCTTAGATCTGGCTGACGAGCAGCTGATGAGTTTCGTGGACAACGCGAATGCCCGAGTCTGATCGCCTTCTGATCGGCTACAACAGGCCGTTGCGGACGTCCGCGCGCGGGTGATGAACTACGCCAACGCAATCTGGGGTGGGCTTCCCGCGTTCCGTGATGCTCAGGCAGAGAGGCTGATTGCCCGACTGGTGCCGATGGTGACGGCGGGACAACTTCAAGTCGCGAATCTGACGTCCAGTTATATTGCCCGTGCTGTATCAGGTGGAGTTCCGCTTCCAGTGGATCGAGACGGGGTTACCCGTGGCCGTGGGTGGACCCGAACTGTTGTACCGGAGGCCTTTTGAGCAGGTATGGGCCGACCTTTCCGAATCCGCACCGCTGGATGCGGCAGTCGCGGCCGGGCCACACGGTTGATGCATCTGGTGGCGACGGACATGCAGATGGCGAAGGTACGGCAGGCCGACGCGTCCCTCCAGGCTGCTGGAGTCAAGGCGTACCGGCGGGTGCTGAACGGCCCAAGAACTGTGCTCTCTGTGTCATCGCCTCTACTCAGCGCTATCACGTTGGTGACCTGTCGCCCATACACCCTGGATGTGACTGTTCGGTCGCTCCGTGAAGTCGGATTGGAACGGCGACCGGGTGATCGATCCGGATCTACTCGAGGACACACACAAGCAGGTGCGGGAACTTACCGGCGCCGACAATCGCGCCGCCACGACTACCAGAAACTTCTCCTGGTCCGCGACCACGGAGAGATCGGCCCGTCCTCACATGGCGGGACCAGAACTTCAAAGCCGCCTAGAGCTTCCTCGCACACCAGTGCGGGATTTTGAGCGCCGCAACGGCGCACCATCCGACGAAACGTCAGGAGCAACATGCCGAGGAAACTGCTGCCGCCGAAACGGTTGACCAGCAAGACGACCGACCGCCGAGGTTGAGACCACCGACAGTGAGCCACGCTCAGTGTGGAGGATCTCATCGCTGAACGCGACAAGTGGAAGTCGCTGTCTCGCGAGAACGAGAAGGCCGGAAGGCGAACGCCGACAAGGCCGCAAGTACGACGAACTGCTGGCGCAGAAGGAACGCGACGAGCAGACCTGGCAGAGCGGGCCGAAAAGGCCGAAGCTGCCCTCGCTGCAAACACGAAGCAGCGGGAACGCGACAACCTCGCCAAGAAGATCGTGGAAGGCACCGATGTGCCGCGGATCTACTCGTCGGTGACACCGAGGAGGAGATGCGCGCCATCTCGACCGCCTGCAATCGTTCCGCGGACCAAGCAGACCGTACCGCCCGCTGCCCGGCATCGGTGGTTGCCAATGCCGATGCGGCGCCGGCGAACAAGGTGCAGCAGCTCACTCAGGCAGACCTGAAGAACATGTCCCAGCCAGATTCGCGACGCTGACGCCAAAGGCCAGCTCGACGAACTCAAGGCATCCGAAAGTAAGGAGCCATCATGGCCATCACCCATTTCATTCCGAACTGTGGGCGGCGAACATCACCCAGGCGTGGGACGCCGAGAAGGTGTTCGCCGCTCTGCTCGACCGCCAGTACGAAGGCGTCGCGACAAAGGGCAACACCGTCCACATCCCGGTGTCGTCGCACCCGCGATCAAGGACTACAAGGCCAACAACCGCACCACGTCGGCTGACGCCATCACCGACACCGGCGTCGACCTCCTGATCGACCAGGAGAAGAACTTCGACTTCAAGGTCGACGACATCGACGCCGCCAGTCTGCGGGCAGCCTGGCCCGTACACCGACGCCGCCGGAAAGGCGCTCGTCGATGACGCGGACAAGTTCATCGCCACCATGCTCGCCGCCGGAGCCACCAACCTGTCGGGCTCCGCTCCGGACACCGGGAACAAGGCATTCGACCTCGTCAAGGCTGCTCGTGTGGCCCTGAACAAGAAGAACGCCCCGCTCCGGCCGAGTTCTCGTGTGCAACGCCGACTTCGAAGGTCTGCTCCTCGGCGCGGATTCGAAGCTCACCAGCTTCGATGTGTCCGGCGACAACAACGGCCTCCGCAACGGCACCATCGGCTCCTCCTCGGGTTCCGTGTGCTGTCGTCGAACAACCTGCCAACAACTCCACCCCGGCTTCGTGGCGTTCCACCCGGAGGCCGCGGCCTACGTGTCGCAGCTCGATAAGGTGGAGGCCTGCGCGCCGACAACAGCTTCGCCGACCGGCTGCGCGGCCTGCACGTGTACGGCGGCAAGGTTGTCCGTCCGGACGGCGTCGTCAAGTTCGGAATGACTTCGGGTAGCTGATCCAGGTGTCTCTTCCTCCCTTGCTGTTCGTGACGACGTGATCGCCGTGGCGCAAAGGGACCTGACCGAACCTGAGCACGCGTCGGTGTATCAACTGTTGGATGCGGCATCGGACCAGTTCCGTGCCGCATCCCAACAGCAGTTCACCCCGGCGAGTCGACGGTGCGGTTGAAGGTGAATGGTGGGCGGGTCCGTCTGGACCAGTTGCCAGTCACAGGGGTGACGTCTGTGACCGATGACGCGGGAAACTCTGTGGACTACACCCGAAATGGGATGTGGTTGACCGTCGGATGTGATTCTTCACGGTTCCTCACTGTCACATACTCGCATGGCGGAGAAGTGCCGCCGCGTGTGAAGAATGCGGTCGCCGAAATGGTGATCCGCGCTCTTGTGACGCCGGAGGAAGTGATGGCCGGAGCCCGGTCGCTGACCGACTCCGCAGGTCCGATCTCGCAGACCACTGCATGGTCGGTCCGAGCGCCGAACTCGGGTTTGCAGATGTCCGAGTCGGACCTGAAGTTGGCGGCATCGTTTCGCTGGCAGGGAGGGCAAGTCATTGTCCAGGCACCGTAGGGGAATACCCGCCGTCTTCGACGTAGAACACCTGCCGTTCAACGGAACCGGCGCCGACGACTACGGCAACGATGTCGAGTCCTGGGGCGAACCGGACCCGCGGAAGTTCGTGACGTTCATCGACCCACAAAGCGATGAACTAGATCTCCCGGGGCACATCCGGGACTCCGTTGACGTGGGAATCATCGTCCTCCCCGATTTCGGTCCGGTGTCACCACGTGACAGGGAAGTCATCGACGGAACTGTCTATGACGTTGTCGGCCAACCCAAGGACTACACCAGGATTCCGTCTCTCACGGGCGGCGGTTGCTACGTCGTAACTCTGAAGGTGGTGAAGTCGTCGTGAGAATCGAGTGGAATCAGAAGGCGTTCAAGGACGTCCGATACGGTCGGACGTCCGACATCATCAGCGAGCTCGAGGGTCATGCTGAGCGCATTGCTGACGATGCGAGCGCTATGGGCGAGGGCACGTACGCGGTGGGTTCACGGGCAGGCATGGCACGTCCCCAGGGCCGTTGGCGTGCCTCTGTCGTCACCGCCGACTACAAGGCGCAACGCGACAATGCCCGCAACAACACGATCCTCAGGGCTCTCGGATAACTGATGTCGACACCCACGCTGGCGGCGCTCTCCATCTGCCGAGCGGCGCTGCCTGGAGTGAAGTTCTCCACGACCGTCTCAGAAGACCCTGCCCGATTCGGGAGGGTTTCTCGTATCGGCGGCCCACGGGATCGCTCACTGGATCGCGCTCGCATCCTTGTCGAACTGTACGGCTCAACCCCCAAGGGCAGCCCGGACACGGCGTGGACTGAGCAATCGATCGGAACCATCGCGGACGGATTCCAGGCTGCATCCTCGGGCGGCCCATGGGCAGGCCTGTGGGTAACCGACTGGGTCATGAACAGCCTGGCCGACTATCCCAACCCGGACTATGAAAAGCATTCCCGGTTCCAGTTCACCGGGACACTCTTCGTGCTCCGAACCTAAAGTCTCCTAACTGAATAACCCTTTCGCGGCTCCTGGTCACCTCGCCTGAAAGGGGCAAAACAATGGCAGTCGAACACTCTTACGTGGCGCAGTCGCTCGACGGCGGCGTCTACTGGCGGGCACCTCTGGGTACCACGCTTCCCACCGCTCCGGTCGAGTCGCCGGAAGACCTGAACGCCGCGTTCGAGGACCACGGAACCGCGGCGGTCGACGGCCTGTCGGTCGGCATCACCCGCACCTCGAACACCGTCAAGGACTTCGACGGTGGCGACTACGTCGATGTGCAGACCGAGTACGGCACCAGCTTCAAGATCAAGCTGCTCGACGTCGACCTGCCGTCGGTGAAGCGGACCGTCGCAGGTGACGACAACGTCACCCTCATCCCCGCTGCCGGCGGCAAGGGGCAGCGCTACCACGTCCGCCACAACTCGTCGCAGCTTCCGCTGTCGGCCCACGTGTTCGCCACGAAGTGCGGCAAGAAGTTCAAGACGTACGTCGTGGAGAAGGGCCGCGTCTCGGAGATCGCGGAGTGGAAGGACGAGTCGCAGGACGCGTCGGGCGTGGAGTTGACGATCCGAGCGTTCCGCAACTCCAACGGCGACTACGTCGACGAGTTCGGCGACGTGGACGGCATCGCCGCCACTTCGGGTAGCTGACCCGTCTTGCCCGGGGAGGTATCTAGCCTCCCCGGGCACACAATCTCGGCCTGGCGAAGGGGTGTCATGTTGTCCCTGACCAGGAGCCGCGTCCTTTTGCCAGGCCGGGGCTGCTCCTGGTTGAAGTTCTATCCCAATGTTGAAAGGTTCCTGGTCAAACCATGTCTGTTCCCGAAGGCTACGCAGTAGCCCCCTCGTCCGACGATCACCTGTTGAAGTTCGCCGTCCCCATCCCGGGCGCGATCCGGTACTGGTGTCGATGCCGCCGCGCAAGTGGATGGACCCCGCCGAGATCAAGAAGTACCAGGACTGGATCACCCCGTTCGGGAAGCGGATGTGAAGATCGCCGAATGGGCGAACAGCCTCAACAGCGCGGAGAAGACGCTGCCGCGCCCGGTCGACGCAGAGGAAACCCTGAAGGGTTTCGAGGAGAAGGAAGTCACCCTCCGGTGGCTCAAGCCGTACGTGTCGGCTGCCGAGTACAAGCTCCTGATGACGAAGATCCCTGAGGGCACCATCCAGTGGATCAAGAAGCAGCTCGAAGATCCTGACATCACAGTGGGGGAATCTTCGGCCTCCGCCGACTCCTAGACGAGCACGGGGAGGCCATCGAGTACGACCTGATTTCCCGCGGCCTCAGGTTGCGGGATCTCGGGAAGCCCTGGTTTTCATGGACTGACCTGCGGGCTATTGTCCGCAGGGCTCGCACAGACCACGCAATGGAGCTGTTCCGGGCATGGAATCCTGACACTTGGCTGTGGTCTGATCCGTCTGTGATGCTCTTGTCGGAGGTGGCGACGATCGTTTCCGACCTCCGATACATGCAGGCGTTGACCACGTTTAACGAAGTGCCTGAGATCTACTTCCCGGCCCGGTATGGGCCGCCTCGGGATGACGCTGCCGAAGCTACCGAGGGCGAAGGTCCCAGCGAGGCTGAGAAGGCTCGGGCGGTCGCGGCGTCGATGCGCTAGATATCACCGGACTTCACTAGTTCGCCGCCGAACTGTCCCGCAATCTGGCCTGCCATGACCGCGTTCTGGTCGAGGCTGATCAGCCAGGTTGGTCCCGTTACGTAGTAGTGGCGATCGCCAGTGATGTCTCCCGTGATGTCAGAGTGCTTTACCGATGCAGCGATTCCCTTCGAGGCGAGGTCTTCTGAGAACCACACACTCAGTCGAGCTTCGGCCGTTGGGGTTAGTGGGCACGATCCGTGCTCAGCCTTCGGCCCCGAGGTTGCGTCAGTAACCAGGCATGGGAAGCCGGCTGAAGTTAGTCCGGCCGCGAGTTGACTCACTGACGTGTACGCACCTGCGACTGCAGGGGCAGGTGCGGAGGCCGACGATGTCGCAGGAGCCTTACCGGCCTCGGGGCTTCGGTCGCTGCACCCAGAGGCGGCGAGGGCGAATGCGATTACTGGGATGGCAATGCATGCACGTTTCATCTCGACAGGATAAGCCGTCAGTGCGACGACCCGAGATAGAATGGAGCGACCCCGGAGGTGCTACCAACACCAGCCGGGGCCTAACCCACTCGCTTGAAGCACCAAGGAGGGGCTGCCGTGAAGGCTACCCGAACCCGACGTCCATGTCCGACATGTGGATCACCCATCGACCGAGGTCCCGGACAGCATGCGTACTGCTCCGACGAATGTCGCCCCATCTGCGAGCACCCCACATGCGACCGCCCTACGCGGGGCATGCAGACGGTGTGCGACTCGCACCGGGTTCAGCTTGATCGCCACGGCGAACTCCGGCCGGACACGTGGTCGAAGGAATGGGTGTGCGTCGTTTGCGGGGCAGGTGTCCCGAAGGGGTCGGGGCGCCGTAAGCACTGCTCGAGGGGCTGTCAGCAAACCGACTCTCGATACAACGGGCGTCGCCCAACGACGGCGAAATGTCGGCTATGCGGGCAGGACTTCTCCCTACAGCGGCGCACCGGGGCGAGGCTTCAGCGCACCGACACTCAGTGGTGCCGCACCTGCGGTAGAGAATCCCCGAAGCGCGCCGATATCTGAAGTACGGAATCACCCCGGAGGAGTACGCGGCCGCGATGAATCGGGGCTGCGACATCTGCGGCGAGCGCGTGGGGGCGCTACATATCGACCATGACCACAGCTGCTGCCCTCCACGGAGTAAGCAGTGGCGAACCTGCGGGCAGTGCGTCCGCGGATTCCTCTGCGGATCGTGCAACCGCGGATTGGGCCTACTGAAGGATGACCCGAACGTGCTGCGAAGCGCGATCGAGTACCTCGGTCGAAAGGCCTAGAAACAGCGCATACATACGGACTCAACGAACACCCCTAAGGCCATGAGCCTCTGGGGTGTTCGTCATTTCTGGCGGCAAGCAAAGGGGGTGGCAGCGTGGCCACGGAGCTAGGTGTTGCCTACATTTCCATCGTTCCAGAGACGAGCCGTATCGCTCCTGGCATCCGTAACGCGCTCAATGGTGCTGAACGCGGCGCTGGTGACACTGGGCGTCGCATGGGTCACACGATGTCCACCGCCCTCGGCACGGCGCTGGGGATTGGCGTGTCGAAGGCGGCGGGCGCAGCATCGAAGGTGCTGCAGGATGCCCTGTCGGCAGGCTACAACCGGATCACCACCCTGGAGAAGGCGGACATCCAGTTCCGCAATATGGGGCTGTCGGCCGGTGACACGAAGCGTCAGCTTGCCGATCTGAATGACATCGTCACCGGCACCTCGACTTCGCTGGCTGATGCAGCGGCGGCAGCAGCGATGCTGGGCGGTGCTGGCGTGGCGGCGGGCGACGACATGAACAACGCTGTGAAGGCGTTGGTGAACATCTCTGCGGCCTCTGGCGCCTCGGCGCAGGACATCGGCCTCGTGATGATGCAGATCAAGGCGTCGGGCAAGTTGATGGGCTCGGAGGCGTTGCAGCTGGCCCAGCGCGGCGTGCCGATCTATGACCTCATTGCGAAGTCGATCGGCAAGACGACTGCCGAGGTCCGCACCCTCGGCGAAGAGGGCAAGATCTCGTTCGACCAGGTCGTCACGGCGATCAACCAGGGCACCGGCAACCTCGCGAAGGAGATGGGCGAGACCCTTCCCGCGAAGCTCGCCAACTTCCGGACCGCGATGGGCCGCCTGTCGGCTGCGGGCATGGAGCCGTTCCTTCTCCGCGCCAAGGGCGGCGTTGTCGGCCTGACCGAAGCAGTAAACGATCTCACCCCGAAGATGAAGGATTTCGCGCTCGCCGCGGACGCCAAGATCTTCGACCAGTGGGTGCCGCAGCTCAAGGGTCTGTATGCAACCCTCGAGGGCTCGGGAGCTCTTGATCGAGCGGCCGAAACCTTTACGGCGCTGTGGGATTCACTGATGGAACTCGGTCCTGCAGCGCGTACGATTGGGGCGGCACTCGCGGAAGCGTCTGCGTCGCTCGGCGTCGGCGGCTGGCAGGTGTTCCTGGCGACGGTCCAGACGGCGTCGGGGATTCTGCAAGGACTCGCCCCGGTGCTTCAGACTGTCGGCGATCTCATGGAGGCGCATCCGGGTTACGTCACCGCAGCGCTCGCGGCGTGGTTGGCGTTCCGAACCGTGCCCGCAATCCTGGGGCGCGTCACGACGGCGCTCGGCCCGATGCATACGGGAATCAGTCGTGTCGGAACGGCGTTCGGCGGTGTGCGTCCGGCAATCGGCAACTTCACCGACGCCTATCGGACCTCGCTTGGCTACATCCGGCAGGCGAACCCGCAGCTCTCGACGGCCGGCGCCCATATCCGCGTCCTTGGTGCCAACGCGGGAATGGCCGCTTCCGGCGGACTCAGCGCACTACGTGGGGCGGCCGGTGGACTGTCTGCGGCATTGGGCGGCCCTTTGAATATCGCGCTCATGGCTGGTGCCGCATATCTGATGATGGGCGCGCAGGCTCACGCCGATGCGACGCAGAAGGCGAAGGCTCAGTCGCAGGCGGTGAAGGAGCTTGCGGAGTCCCAGAGGCTGATGGGTGCCGCTTTCCGTGAGTCCCGCGGTGCCATGAACGATGACACCTGGGCCAAGGCTGCGGAACAGGTTGGGGCGTACCAGAAGACGCTGAGCACTGCCGCCGATCAGCACAAGTCGACGTGGGAACAGCTCAAAGAGGTCGGCGGCCTCTTCAAGATGGCATCCGGCTCGAACGAAGTGCTGAATGAGAACGCGAGCGAGCCATGGCGGCTGAAAAGGCGATCCGCGATCTCGGGATGTCCAACGAAGAAGTCGCCCGCTCTCTGTACGGCTCCGACGGACAGTGGAAGCTGCTTGGTGACCGACTTGCCGCCACTGGCGAGGGGCGGCATCATGGCGGCGGGCAGCTCTCAGATCCGAGAGCTGGCCGCCGCCATGATGCCGCCCTCGCCAGTGGCGGCAAGTCGGTCACCAAGCAGCTTCCACTGTCCGTCGGAGCCGTACAGAGAGCGGCGACTTCTTCGTTGGACATCCCGAGATCGCGGATCGCCTTTTCAGCCGCCATGGCTCGCTCGGCGTTCTCATTCAGCACTTCGTTCGAGCCGGATGCATCTTGAAGAGGCCGCCGACCTCTTTGAGCTGTTCCACGTCGACTTGTGCTGATCGGCGGCAGTGCTCAGCGTCTTCTGGTACGCCCCAACCTGTTCCGCAGCCTTGGCCCAGGTGTCATCGTTCATGCACCGCGGGACTCACGGAAAGCGGCACCCATCAGCCTCTGGGACTCCGCAAGCTCCTTCACCGCCTGCGACTGAGCCTTCGCCTTCTGCGTCGCATCGGCGTGAGCCTGCGCGCCCATCATCAGATATGCGGCACCAGCCATGAGCGCGATATTCAAAGGGCCGCCCAATGCCGCAGACAGTCCACCGGCCGCCCCACGTAGTGCGCTGAGTCCGCCGGAAGCGGCCATTCCCGCGTTGGCACCAAGGACGCGGATATGGGCGCCGGCCGTCGAGAGCTGCGGGTTCGCCTGCCGGATGTAGCCAAGCGAGGTCCGATAGGCGTCGGTGAAGTTGCCGATTGCCGGACGCACACCGCCGAACGCCGTTCCGACACGACTGATTCCCGTATGCATCGGGCCGAGCGCCGTCGTGACGCGCCCCAGGATTGCGGGCACGGTTCGGAACGCCAACCACGCCGCGAGCGCTGCGGTGACGTAACCCGGATGCGCCTCCATGAGATCGCCGACAGTCTGAAGCACCGGGGCGAGTCCTTGCAGAATCCCCGACGCCGTCTGGACCGTCGCCAGGAACACCTGCCAGCCGCCGACGCCGAGCGACGCAGACGCTTCCGCGAGTGCCGCCCCAATCGTACGCGCTGCAGGACCGAGTTCCATCAGTGAATCCCACAGCGCCGTAAAGGTTTCGGCCGCTCGATCAAGAGCTCCCGAGCCCTCGAGGGTTGCATACAGACCCTTGAGCTGCGGCACCCACTGGTCGAAGATCTTGGCGTCCGCGGCGAGCGCGAAATCCTTCATCTTCGGGGTGAGATCGTTTACTGCTTCGGTCAGGCCGACAACGCCGCCCTTGGCGCGGAGAAGGAACGGCTCCATGCCCGCAGCCGACAGGCGGCCCATCGCGGTCCGGAAGTTGGCGAGCTTCGCGGGAAGGGTCTCGCCCATCTCCTTCGCGAGGTTGCCGGTGCCCTGGTTGATCGCCGTGACGACCTGGTCGAACGAGATCTTGCCCTCTTCGCCGAGGGTGCGGACCTCGGCAGTCGTCTTGCCGATCGACTTCGCAATGAGGTCATAGATCGGCACGCCGCGCTGGGCCAGCTGCAACGCCTCCGAGCCCATCAACTTGCCCGACGCCTTGATCTGCATCATCACGAGGCCGATGTCCTGCGCCGAGGCGCCAGAGGCCGCAGAGATGTTCACCAACGCCTTCACAGCGTTGTTCATGTCGTCGCCCGCCGCCACGCCAGCACCGCCCAGCATCGCTGCTGCCGCCGCTGCATCAGCCAGCGAAGTCGAGGTGCCGGTGACGATGTCATTCAGATCGGCAAGCTGACGCTTCGTGTCACCGGCCGACAGCCCCATATTGCGGAACTGGATGTCCGCCTTCTCCAGGGTGGTGATCCGGTTGTAGCCTGCCGACAGGGCATCCTGCAGCACCTTCGATGCTGCGCCCGCCGCCTTCGACACGCCAATCCCCAGCGCCGTGCCGAGGGCGGTGGACATCGTGTGACCCATGCGACGCCCAGTGTCACCAGCGCCGCGTTCAGCACCATTGAGCGCGTTACGGATGCCAGGAGCGATACGGCTCGTCTCTGGAACGATGGAAATGTAGGCAACACCTAGCTCCGTGGCCACGCTGCCACCCCCTTTGCTTGCCGCCAGAAATGACGAACACCCCAGAGGCTCATGGCCTTAGGGGTGTTCGTTGAGTCCGTATGTATGCGCTGTTTCTAGGCCTTTCGACCGAGGTACTCGATCGCGCTTCGCAGCACGTTCGGGTCATCCTTCAGTAGGCCCAATCCGCGGTTGCACGATCCGCAGAGGAATCCGCGGACGCACTGCCCGCAGGTTCGCCACTGCTTACTCCGTGGAGGGCAGCAGCTGTGGTCATGGTCGATATGTAGCGCCCCCACGCGCTCGCCGCAGATGTCGCAGCCCCGATTCATCGCGGCCGCGTACTCCTCCGGGGTGATTCCGTACTTCAGATATCGGCGCGCTTCGGGGGATTCTCTACCGCAGGTGCGGCACCACTGAGTGTCGGTGCGCTGAAGCCTCGCCCCGGTGCGCCGCTGTAGGGAGAAGTCCTGCCCGCATAGCCGACATTTCGCCGTCGTTGGGCGACGCCCGTTGTATCGAGAGTCGGTTTGCTGACAGCCCCTCGAGCAGTGCTTACGGCGCCCCGACCCCTTCGGGACACCTGCCCCGCAAACGACGCACACCCATTCCTTCGACCACGTGTCCGGCCGGAGTTCGCCGTGGCGATCAAGCTGAACCCGGTGCGAGTCGCACACCGTCTGCATGCCCCGCGTAGGGCGGTCGCATGTGGGGTGCTCGCAGATGGGGCGACATTCGTCGGAGCAGTACGCATGCTGTCCGGGACCTCGGTCGATGGGTGATCCACATGTCGGACATGGACGTCGGGTTCGGGTAGCCTTCACGGCAGCCCCTCCTTGGTGCTTCAAGCGAGTGGGTTAGGCCCCGGCTGGTGTTGGTAGCACCTCCGGGGTCGCTCCATTCTATCTCGGGTCGTCGCACTGACGGCTTATCCTGTCGAGATGAAACGTGCATGCATTGCCATCCCAGTAATCGCATTCGCCCTCGCCGCCTCTGGGTGCAGCGACCGAAGCCCCGAGGCCGGTAAGGCTCCTGCGACATCGTCGGCCTCCGCACCTGCCCCTGCAGTCGCAGGTGCGTACACGTCAGTGAGTCAACTCGCGGCCGGACTAACTTCAGCCGGCTTCCCATGCCTGGTTACTGACGCAACCTCGGGGCCGAAGGCTGAGCACGGATCGTGCCCACTAACCCCAACGGCCGAAGCTCGACTGAGTGTGTGGTTCTCAGAAGACCTCGCCTCGAAGGGAATCGCTGCATCGGTAAAGCACTCTGACATCACGGGAGACATCACTGGCGATCGCCACTACTACGTAACGGGACCAACCTGGCTGATCAGCCTCGACCAGAACGCGGTCATGGCAGGCCAGATTGCGGGACAGTTCGGCGGCGAACTAGTGAAGTCCGGTGATATCTAGCGCATCGACGCCGCGACCGCCCGAGCCTTCTCAGCCTCGCTGGGACCTTCGCCCTCGGTAGCTTCGGCAGCGTCATCCCGAGGCGGCCCATACCGGGCCGGGAAGTAGATCTCAGGCACTTCGTTAAACGTGGTCAACGCCTGCATGTATCGGAGGTCGGAAACGATCGTCGCCACCTCCGACAAGAGCATCACAGACGGATCAGACCACAGCCAAGTGTCAGGATTCCATGCCCGGAACAGCTCCATTGCGTGGTCTGTGCGAGCCCTGCGGACAATAGCCCGCAGGTCAGTCCATGAAAACCAGGGCTTCCCGAGATCCCGCAACCTGAGGCCGCGGGAAATCAGGTCGTACTCGATGGCCTCCCCGTGCTCGTCTAGGAGTCGGCGGAGGCCGAAGATTCCCCCACTGTGATGTCAGGATCTTCGAGCTGCTTCTTGATCCACTGGATGGTGCCCTCAGGGATCTTCGTCATCAGGAGCTTGTACTCGGCAGCCGACACGTACGGCTTGAGCCACCGGAGGGTGACTTCCTTCTCCTCGAAACCCTTCAGGGTTTCCTCTGCGTCGACCGGGCGCGGCAGCGTCTTCTCCGCGCTGTTGAGGCTGTTCGCCCATTCGGCGATCTTCACATCCGCTTCCCCGAACGGGGTGATCCAGTCCTGGTACTTCTTGATCTCGGCGGGGTCCATCCACTTGCGCGGCGGCATCGACACCAGTACCGGATCGCGCCCGGGGATGGGACGGCGAACTTCAACAGGTGATCGTCGGACGAGGGGCTACTGCGTAGCCTTCGGGAACAGACATGGTTTGACCAGGAACCTTTCAACATTGGGATAGAACTTCAACCAGGAGCAGCCCCGGCCTGGCAAAAGGACGCGGCTCCTGGTCAGGGACAACATGACACCCCTTCGCCAGGCCGAGATTGTGTGCCCGGGAGGCTAGATACCTCCCCGGGCAAGACGGGTCAGCTACCCGAAGTGGCGGCGATGCCGTCCACGTCGCCGAACTCGTCGACGTAGTCGCCGTTGGAGTTGCGGAACGCTCGGATCGTCAACTCCACGCCCGACGCGTCCTGCGACTCGTCCTTCCACTCCGCGATCTCCGAGACGCGGCCCTTCTCCACGACGTACGTCTTGAACTTCTTGCCGCACTTCGTGGCGAACACGTGGGCCGACAGCGGAAGCTGCGACGAGTTGTGGCGGACGTGGTAGCGCTGCCCCTTGCCGCCGGCAGCGGGGATGAGGGTGACGTTGTCGTCACCTGCGACGGTCCGCTTCACCGACGGCAGGTCGACGTCGAGCAGCTTGATCTTGAAGCTGGTGCCGTACTCGGTCTGCACATCGACGTAGTCGCCACCGTCGAAGTCCTTGACGGTGTTCGAGGTGCGGGTGATGCCGACCGACAGGCCGTCGACCGCCGCGGTTCCGTGGTCCTCGAACGCGGCGTTCAGGTCTTCCGGCGACTCGACCGGAGCGGTGGGAAGCGTGGTACCCAGAGGTGCCCGCCAGTAGACGCCGCCGTCGAGCGACTGCGCCACGTAAGAGTGTTCGACTGCCATTGTTTTGCCCCTTTCAGGCGAGGTGACCAGGAGCCGCGAAAGGGTTATTCAGTTAGGAGACTTTAGGTTCGGAGCACGAAGAGTGTCCGGTGAACTGGAACGGGAATGCTTTTCATAGTCCGGGTTGGGATAGTCGGCCAGGCTGTTCATGACCCAGTCGGTTACCCACAGGCCTGCCCATGGCCGCCCGAGGATGCAGCCTGGAATCCGTCCGCGATGGTTCCGATCGATTGCTCAGTCCACGCCGTGTCCGGGCTGCCCTTGGGGGTTGAGCCGTACAGTTCGACAAGGATGCGAGCGCGATCCAGTGAGCGATCCCGTGGGCCGCCGATACGAGAAACCCTCCCGAATCGGGCAGGGTCTTCTGAGACGGTCGTGGAGAACTTCACTCCAGGCAGCGCCGCTCGGCAGATGGAGAGCGCCGCCAGCGTGGGTGTCGACATCAGTTATCCGAGAGCCCTGAGGATCGTGTTGTTGCGGGCATTGTCGCGTTGCGCCTTGTAGTCGGCGGTGACGACAGAGGCACGCCAACGGCCCTGGGGACGTGCCATGCCTGCCCGTGAACCCACCGCGTACGTGCCCTCGCCATAGCGCTCGCATCGTCAGCAATGCGCTCAGCATGACCCTCGAGCTCGCTGATGATGTCGGACGTCCGACCGTATCGGACGTCCTTGAACGCCTTCTGATTCCACTCGATTCTCACGACGACTTCACCACCTTCAGAGTTACGACGTAGCAACCGCCGCCCGTGAGAGACGGAATCCTGGTGTAGTCCTTGGGTTGGCCGACAACGTCATAGACAGTTCCGTCGATGACTTCCCTGTCACGTGGTGACACCGGACCGAAATCGGGGAGGACGATGATTCCCACGTCAACGGAGTCCCGGATGTGCCCCGGGAGATCTAGTTCATCGCTTTGTGGGTCGATGAACGTCACGAACTTCCGCGGTCCGGTTCGCCCCAGGACTCGACATCGTTGCCGTAGTCGTCGGCGCCGGTTCCGTTGAACGGCAGGTGTTCTACGTCGAAGACGGCGGGTATTCCCCTACGGTGCCTGGACAATGACTTGCCCTCCCTGCCAGCGAAACGATGCCGCCAACTTCAGGTCCGACTCGGACATCTGCAAACCCGAGTTCGGCGCTCGGACCGACCATGCAGTGGTCTGCGAGATCGGACCTGCGGAGTCGGTCAGCGACCGGGCTCCGGCCATCACTTCCTCCGGCGTCACAAGAGCGCGGATCACCATTTCGGCGACCGCATTCTTCACACGCGGCGGCACTTCTCCGCCATGCGAGTATGTGACAGTGAGGAACCGTGAAGAATCACATCCGACGGTCAACCACATCCCATTTCGGGTGTAGTCCACAGAGTTTCCCGCGTCATCGGTCACAGACGTCACCCCTGTGACTGGCAACTGGTCCAGACGGACCCGCCCACCATTCACCTTCAACCGCACCGTCGACTCGCCGGGGTGAACTGCTGTTGGGATGCGGCACGGAACTGGTCCGATGCCGCATCCAACAGTTGATACACCGACGCGTGCTCAGGTTCGGTCAGGTCCCTTTGCGCCACGGCGATCACGTCGTCACGAACAGCAAGGGAGGAAGAGACACCTGGATCAGCTACCCGAAGTCATTCCGAACTTGACGACGCCGTCCGGACGGACAACCTTGCCGCCGTACACGTGCAGGCCGCGCAGCCGGTCGGCGAAGCTGTTGTCGGCGCGCAGGGCCTCCACCTTATCGAGCTGCGACACGTAGGCCGCGGCCTCCGGGTGGAACGCCACGAAGCCGGGGTGGAGTTGTTGGGCAGGTTGTTCGACGACAGCACACGGAACCGAGGAGGGAGCCGATGGTGCCGTTGCGGAGGCCGTTGTTGTCGCCGGACACATCGAAGCTGGTGAGCTTCGAATCCGCGCCGAGGAGCAGACCTTCGAAGTCGGCGTTGCACACGAGAACTCGGCCGGAGGCGGGGCGTTCTTCTTGTTCAGGGCCACACGAGCAGCCTTGACGAGGTCGAATGCCTTGTTCCCGGTGTCCGGAGCGGAGCCCGACAGGTTGGTGGCTCCGGCGGCGAGCATGGTGGCGATGAACTTGTCCGCGTCATCGACGAGCGCCTTTCCGGCGGCGTCGGTGTACGGGGCCAGGCTGCCCGCAGACTGGGCGGCGTCGATGTCGTCGACCTTGAAGTCGAAGTTCTTCTCCTGGTCGATCAGGAGGTCGACGCCGGTGTCGGTGATGGCGTCAGCCGACGTGGTGCGGTTGTTGGCCTTGTAGTCCTTGATCGCGGGTGCGACGACACCGGGGATGTGGACGGTGTTGCCCTTTGTCGCGACGCCTTCGTACTGGCGGTCGAGCAGAGCGGCGAACACCTTCTCGGCGTCCCACGCCTGGGTGATGTTCGCCGCCACAGTTCGGAATGAAATGGTGATGGCCATGATGGCTCCTTACTTTCGGATGCCTTGAGTTCGTCGAGCTGGCCTTTGGCGTCAGCGTCGCGAATCTGGGCTGGGACATGTTCTTCAGGTCTGCCTGAGTGAGCTGCTGCACCTTGTTCGCCGGCGCCGCATCGGCATTGGCAACCACCGATGCCGGGGCAGCGGGCGGTACGGTCTGCTTGGGTCCGCGGAACGATTGCAGGCGGTCGAGATGGGCGCGCATCTCCTCCTCGGTGTCACCGACGAGTAGATCCGCGGGCACATCGGTGCCTTCCACGATCTTCTTGGCGAGGTTGTCGCGTTCCCGCTGCTTCGTGTTTGCAGCGAGGGCAGCTTCGGCCTTTTCGGCCGCTCCTGCCAGGTCTGCTCGTCGCGTTCCTTCTGCGCCAGCAGTTCGTCGTACTTGCGGGCCTTGTCGGCGTTCGCCTTCCGGCCCTTCTCGTTCTCGCGAGACAGCGACTTCCACTTGTCGCGTTCAGCGATGAGATCCTCCACACTGAGCGTGGGCTCACTGTCGGTGGTCTCAACCTCGGCGGTCGGGTCGTCTTGCTGGTCAACCGTTTCGGCGGCAGCAGTTTCCTCGGGCATGTTGCTCCTGACGTTTCGTCGGATGGTGCGCCGTTGCGGCGCTCAAAATCCCGCACTGGTGTGCGAGGAAGCTCTAGGCGGCTTTGAAGTTCTGGTCCGCCATGTGAGGACGGGCCGATCTCTCCGTGGTCGCGGACCAGGAGAAGTTTCTGGTAGTCGTGGGCGGCGCGATTGTCGGCGCCGGTAAGTTCCCGCACCTGCTTGTGTGTGTCCTCGAGTAGATCCGGATCGATCACCCGGTCGCCGTTCCAATCCGACTTCACGGGAGCGACCGAACAGTCACATCCAGGGTGTATGGGCGACAGGTCACCAACGTGATAGCGCTGAGTAGAGGCGATGACACAGAGAGCACAGTTCTTGGGCCGTTCAGCACCCGCCGGTACGCCTTGACTCCAGCAGCTGGAGGGACGCGTCGGCCTGCCGTACCTTCGCCATCTGCATGTCCGTCGCCACCAGATGCATCAACCGTGTGGCCCGGCGCGACTGCCGCATCCAGCGGTGCGGATTCGGAAAGGTCGGCCCATACCTGCTCAAAAGGCTCCGGTACAACAGTTCGGGGTCCACCCACGGCCACGGGTAACCCGTCTCGATCCACTGGAAGCGGAACTCCACCTGATACAGCACGGGCAATATAACTGGACGTCAGATTCGCGACTTGAAGTTGTCCGCCGTCACCATCGGCACCAGTCGGCAATCAGCCTCTCTGCCTGAGCATCACGGAACGCGGGAAGCCCACCCAGATTGCGTTGGCGTAGTTCATCACCCGCGCGCGGACGTCCGCAACGGCCTGTTGGTAGCCGATCAGAAGCGATCAGACTCGGCATTCGCGTTGTCCACGAAACTCATCAGCTGCTCGTCAGCCAGATCTAAGGCATCCTGCTCGATCTGCTCGGCGAGTAGCCAAGAATGTTGCGGGCAATCGACTTCCATGACTCCCCGCACCTTCGCCTTCACCGCGCGTCTACTTCTCCGACAGCGACACGTGATCCGGCGGTTCCACGACAAGGAGATCGTCTCTCGGTCTCAAACCCTCGATACGCAAAGCTTTCGAGATGATCGCCGACAAGCCCGTATCAACCACGTCAAGTCGGTCACGCGCCTTCAGGATCAACGCTTCTTCATCGCAGCAGAGCGGTAGCGACTGATTCTGAGAACCCGGAAGCAGCGCGGGAACGGGTGGCCGACATCTCGACAGCTCCGCAAGTCATCCTTCACACCCTCCAGAAGAGGCTAATATCGGTGGCATCGGACTCCCACAACTCGATACCAGCAGGATGTCCACAACGCACCAGGCGCGGCTCGAACACCGACGCCAATCGATGTCGTTGCCTTCGGCGTCCTTCTGTGGCAGACCTCCGTGAGGCGCGCTGACGCCACGCTGCATCGCTGATGTCACACGACGCTCGAGATTCCGCGTTGATGCGGGTGATGGTGTCGAGATGGGGTTCGAACTCACCCATCCGAGCGGGTTGTTCAACACCACCACCGGCGGCCCTCGCCGGTGATGACGAACTCTGTCGCCGCATCCACTGATCCGAACTGGCACGGTTGTTGCGGATGCGCCGCTCCACACCTCGGCAGGGTTTACCCACACCGAACGGCTGAACAGCTGCCAGCCGATCTGACACCACACGATCGCAAAGTCTGTTTCCGCATCGAGTCACGCCACCAACGGATCGCGGCGCGCGCCTTCACGGCTGCAACGGTCAGTCGCCGGTACATCATTTCCGTGAGTCGCCGTGATGACGGCGTGCCATTGTCCCCGACCCATGCAGTCATGTAGCTGGTGGCGTAATTCAGCATGTGATGGGTGGCTTCCTTAGCGACCACACTTTGATGCGGTTATCGCGCCAGATCCTTTGCGCGCAGCCACACATCACTGTCGGTGTTGGAGCCAACATCAATACCGTTGGGGATCAGCCGCTCGCCAAGGATGACGAGATCTTCGTCGCCAGGTTGACGCGCGACTGCCGCTGAAAACGCTGCCACGACGCCCGCACATCTTACCCATCTCAGGGA
>NZ_FNLM01000031.1 GCF_900105725.1 Gordonia westfalica | reverse complement strand
GGTAGATGAGTGACACCCGCTCCTTCCACCAGTACTGCCATGCGGCGTAGCAGATGGTGTAGACGGTGGCCAGCACGGCGAGCACCACAAGTGCCCAGTCGGCTATCAGCTCCACTAGTTCAGCCTTCCGAAGATCAGCTCGGCCCAGTGGTTGCGTTCCAACTGGTCACGAAGCTCCCGCTGTACGGCCGCGCCGTTCGGCGAGCCGTGCGCTTTCGGACCGGGCTTCTTCGGCCGATCGCGCGTTTCGCTTCGAGCGCGCATCAACTTCGTGCGCGCTCGCCCCTTGGTCTTGAATCCCCACATCAGTTGGACTCCAAGCTCTCTCGCAGTGCCTTCGACTGGCTCGCGATGAGCTGGCCGGCGACATTCCACTCGGCCATCGTCTGCGCGTTGCGCGCGTTGGTCTCGAGGAGGTCGGCGATGGTCTTGGCGTCGCGCTCGGCCGCGGTCTTGTAGATCGAGATCTCCGATCCCCATACGATCCAGCCACGGGCGAAGGCGATACCGAGCACGAGCGCCATGCCGACGACGACCCCCACCACGCCGATGTCACTCAGCGCGGCGGGGTTCATCCAAGCGCTGGCGCTCGAGGTCACGGTCATCGGCCGAGGTTGACTTCGCGCTCGACGCCGTCAGCGGGAAGCTCAATACCTGCCAACACCTTCGGTGTGACCTGCGGGCGGGTGAACAGGAATCCGAGAGCAATCGTGGAGACCGCGAGGATGGCGCCCTGTTGCTGCTCGCTGAGGTTCAAGCCGAACGCAACGACCAGCGGCACCGCGGTCTGAACGACCGCGACGAGCGCCGGGTACACGCTCTCCTTCACCGAGATCACCACGAGCAGACCGAGCACCGCGTTGACCGCGGCCATGAACACGCCCTGAGTCTCGGTGGGGATGTTGAACCCGAACGTGGTCAGCAGAACCAGGATGGCTGAGACGAGGGAGGTCCAGGCGGCGGGCTCGCGGCCGAGGACAAGACGAGGGGTGGGTACAGACATGACGAGAACTCCTTCTGTGGGTGCGGCTCAGGCCGCGATGAGGTCGACTGCTTCGACGGCCAGCGGGATGCCGGCCGCGTTGACGAGAGTGAGATCCTTCGCGGCGTCGCCGATCTTCTTCACCGCGCCTGAGGGGTCCCACTCGAGGACGCCGTGCTCGAACGCCTGACGCTTGCCGCCCGTGCCGTTCGAGATCTCGTCCGACGTCGGCCAGCCGAGCGGGCCCTTCTCGTAGCCCTCGAGCGCCCAGCGCTGGCCGATGACGCCCTTCACGACGTGGTGGTCCTTGCCGTCCTTGCGGTAGAGCACGCCACCCTGGAACGCCATGACTGCGCCGTCGGCGAGCTTGGTGAAGTCGCGCACCGGGAAGCCGAGTTCGCCGGTCTCCCACTTGCGCTCGGCGTACGCCTCGAACAGGCCGCCGTGCGGGATGGCGTGCGCGCCGGTCGCCGGGTGAAAGTAGATGTGCGCGTTCTCGTACTCGACGAACCGGCCCTTACCGTCGCGGCCGACCTTGCGCTCACCCCGGCGCCGGGCTTCGCCTTACGGACGCCGACCCACGGATTCTCCTTGGCCTCGAGCTCGATCATGTTCATGACCACGAGCGGCTTATCCGGTGCCTGGAGGAGCCGCTGACGGAACAGCTTCATGTCGAGGTTCCCGGGGTCCCACTTGCCCTGGATCGCGCCGTACTCCTTGTGCGCGACGACCTTGTTCCACGGGTTGCCGAGGCGCTTGTTGATGGCCCGGACGACCTTCAGGTATGCGCCGTACTGGGCCTCCGACCATGCCGCGGTGCCGTTGTGTGCGGCCTCGATGCCGATCGTCACGGCGTTGCCGTTGTTCGCGGGGATGCCCGGCCACGAGCCGGTGCCCGCGTGCCATGCGACGCCGACGCCGCACAGCGTGACAACACCGTTCGGCGCGAGGTGGAGTTGCGACGCGAGCCCGAGAGACGAGTGCTGCGCGATACCCGCGGCGTCTCGCCGAACGAGCCGGTGTGGTGCATGAACGGACCCCAGATAGTGCCGAAGTCGCCGTGCCCGCGTTCGAACGCGCCGGGATAGATGTCAACCTTCAGGCCCTCGGCGCGCAGCACGTCGGGAAGCCAAACGGGATCAGCCATAATTGCCTCCTGTGGGCATGGGTGAATCCCCACACCCGAACGGGTGCAGGGTGAAAAGTTCTGTTGGGTTAGAGAGCTTCGGGGTTGATGCCGGCGTGCGGGGAACCGTCGAACGTTCCATCCGCCTTGCGGCGCTTCACCTCCGCGGCGAACGCCACAGCCTCTGCCTGCACCACCCGCTCCTGCGTATTCGCCTGGCGGGCCTTCATCTCCTCCACCTTCGCCAGATAGTTCTGATGCTCCTCATCAGCCAGCCGGGCGATCCGCTGCTCATACGTTTCATCCGGCTCATGCGAGTCGTAACACCACTTCCCCGCAGCCTTCGACGCCTCCAAGCTGTCCCCCGGTTCATAGTGCTTGATCGAATCCGCCACCAGCCGGACACCGCACTCCACCAGATGGCGGGCAACATCCACCCAATAGTCGGGTCCCATCACCAGCGGGGCACCCACCACACCAGGCAGGCCGATAAACAACACCGACACCGCCTGCGCTTCGGCTTCACGTTCCTCATCGGACATGTCAGCCCACTGCTTGAAAGACACTGTGCCCCCTCTCCGGGGGGCCAAGCCCTACCCGGGAATGTCTAGTACGTAACGGGTCTTTCCGTAATCCCAGATCCGCGGGATCTTGTTCTCCGCCGCGGCCTGCTGCTCGGTCCACGACTCGTCCCACAACAGGTTTGGGTCGTTGCGGAACCGCTTCAGGCGGAACAGGAACTTGTGCACCCGTTCGCCACGGAAGTAGTAGGTGTAATCCGGTCGCAGCTCGCCATCTTTGATGAAACCGCACTGCTCGTACAGGCCTCCGTCAGAGACGGCGTGGTCGGCGAATGTCACCACCCGTTGTGGTTGCATCGCAGCGACAGCGTGCTTCAGCAGCCGCGAATGCCCACCCCGCACGATCACCGAGGTGGCGAACCGCACCAACTCCACCTCAGTCTTGGTGCGCCACTTCATGCACATCACCGCGACCAACTCGCCACCATCGCGCAAACCGAACGCTTCACTCATTGCGGTCGCACCCTGAATGTGGTTGGCCTCGAGGAAGTCGCGGACCTCCACCCGATCTACCGCGGTCACGGTGAGACTGCGCGCATTCAGCCGGCGTTCCTGAGACACGCCCAGCTTGCGGGCGATCATGCGTTGGCAGATGTCCGGCGGTCACGCCAGTCGTCTTCCCACACAGTCACCATCTGGATGCCCTTGTCGGCGCACCGCTGCCACTTCCGCTGGTGGTAGTGGCGGTCCTTCCCGGCGTCCTCCGAATGCCAGTACAGGCCGTTGAACTCGACCGCGATGTTCTTCGACGGGATGTAGATGTCGAGTTCGTTGGGTGCGATCACCGACCGCGTGCTGGTGACCACGTCGCCGGTGAGCGTCCGCACAAAGTCGGCGACCTCGATTTCGGCTCGAGAAATGTGCTTCGCACAAGCGGGACACCCGTTGCCCCGCCCTCGGTCCTTCGGTGCAGCCCACCACATGTGCCCGTCAGCGCACACCCACTGCAACTTCGTGTTCGACCCCGCCGACGTGACACCAAGGGCGGGGTCCACGAGCTGTCCGCGTAGCTCCTCGCTGAGCGGATTGGCGGTTGCTGCGTTCGCTGCATAGCTGGTGCCGCGGTGTGTGTACGAGCAAGCCTCGCATTGCACCGCCTCGCCCCGGATTCCTTTCGGCGTTCGCGAGAACTCCGTCCCGCAGGTGGAGCAGTTCCACCATGCCGGTTCCGCGGAGCCGCGGCTCACTCCCTCCGGGGTGTGCGGGTTGCGATCTGACCACCAGGCGGCGATCGGATAGTCCGATAGTGGATCTGACTTGGCAGCGGCCCGTGACCGTGCGGACGCCGCACCGGTCTTATCTGAGAGCCGGTAACACCGTGGGCATCCTGAGCCGTTGCTCCGGTTCTTCACCGTCGCCCGCCACTCATGCCCACACGTTCCACACCGCCACGCTGCTTTGTAGTTCGACTTCGCCGACACCGAAGTGTGCGGCTTCTCGTCGATCCACTCACCTTGCAGGTGGACAGCGATCCGGGATGCCGTGGCCGCGTTGCCGCGGTTAACCTCAGCGCCCTGCTTACCAGCACACTTGCGGCACCACTTCCGCAACCGCCGAGACGACTGCGACTCCTGCCACAGATTCCCGCAGGAACGGCACTCCCACCACCCCGACTGGCTGGCCGGCACCTCGAGGTGCCCTCTCCCGTCGTTGAGATCGATCCGCCATTCGGCTACATGCTCTGGGGCTAGTGGTGCTCGCTTATTCGCCACCCCAACAGGATAACCTGCTATCCGAAAGTTTCCGTTAGAACAGGCCGAGCTCCGACGCAGCAGTCGCCAAACCAGCAATCTCACGCATCAAACGAGTCATCGGGTCCTCATCCTCACGCGGACCAAACTCGAGTTCCACTGCGCAAAATGATCCGCCGACCACTCCAACTTCGCCGACATCACCCGCTCAACATGAATCTCACGGCGCGTATCACCAGCCACCTCAAACGAACCACGATCACCCTTGTAGAGGTGGCCATACCCAGGCCAACCCACCACATACGGAGTCAACGCCGTCACCTTCACCTTGGCGTTCTTCTTCCGCGCCGTCGCCACAATCCCCGCACGAATCGCCATCACCGACGACAGCGTGTACGCCTTCCCCGGCAGGTCAAGGTGATACTCCTTGTAATGCGACGACCCGGACTGCGCAATCCGATGAGGCAACTTCACCGAAATCCACGCCAACACCGTGTCCGTATAAAACGGCTTCAACACCGCATCGATGGCGCCACCTTGCGCGCCAATTCCGTAGCCGCCGATATTCAGGTTGGATGTGACGAGGTCGCCGACCGTCTGGATGCCAGCGCTGATGAGTTCGTTCACTCCGGGGGCTGATTGTCCGCCGGCGTTGATGATGACGCCCTTGGATGGTGTTGTGGTGAATTCGGTTTCGATGCCGGAGTCTGCGGGGAAGTGGACGAACGGGAAGCCTTTGGGGGTGCCGAACATGTCTTGGTAGAACTTTGACGGCCAGGTGGGTGCCCCCGTCAGCTCGGTTTCGGCGTCTTCGATGAAGTCGCCGATCAGTTGGCGGATGGTGCGGGTGAAGCCGTCGAAGATGGTGCCGCCGTTGGCTGCGCCTTCCATGTGGCCGGATTTGTCGACGATGTCGACGACCAAGGCTCCGTCCTTGATTCCGGTGAGGAAAGCTCCTGGCCATGGTTCGGGTCGCCTTTGCGGTAGCGGCGGGTGACCACGGACAGTTCGGCGTCCTTCAGGATCATCTCTGCCCGGTCATGCCACTTCCCCCACTGGACATGAACAGCGACCACGTTGTGCCGGCGGCCATGTCTTGGAGGAAGGTGGTGGGTTTGATGACGATGTCCCAGTTCGACATGTCCAACCGTCCAACCAGGTGGAGGGGTTCATGGGTCGTCTGGGATTTGCCAGATACTCGAGTTGATGCGCCACAGCTGCAGCAGGAGCGCTGTTTTCAGCACCCAGATGGAGGGTCCGGCCAACAGGAAGATGCGGGGGAACTGGAAGATGGCGGGCAGGAACGGATTCGACCAGACGTCGATCCACTTCAGGTTTTCGTAGTCGGTGAGGAATGTGACGTGCAGCATCCGCTGCCCCATCCCATCCTTCTTCACGTCTTCTCGTCATAGCGGCCCGTGACACGGATACCGTTGTGTTCCACATCGATGTGGAAGAACTCGCCCTCACCACGCTTGATGCGGCCGATGTCGTCGTTCATCCACTGCGCCACCGGATGCTCGAATGGGATCGACAGGGTGATGGAGCCGGTGTCGTTTTCCTTGTCCTCCACCGCCAGGTCAGCAACCTCCAATAGGAGGTGCTGTAGCCGTTGGTGGCCGTCGAAAATGAACACCCCGGCTGGGTGCGTTGCATCTTCGCCAGACGGCGTTCCTCCGCCGCCGTAACCTCCCAGATCGCTTCACACTTCTCCTGAAGCGTCAGGGTGTCGTAGTCGATTACAGGTGCAGTCATGACAGTCCCGGCATCTCAAGTCCGACAGGGCGAGTCCACAGACGCGGCTGATGCAGCTCAGCCCGGGCACCACCCGCAGGGGCGTTGGTGTAGGAGATCGGCAACAAGGTGGGCGGCGTGTATGGGGGGATGTCGTGAATGATCCACTGCCCGTTCATCCGCCGAGGAAGTTGGAGCCGGTGAACGTCATCGCATGCAGCTTGCGGCGTTCCCGGGTGATCCGCACACCCTGATCGCTCGATGTGATCTCGGGTAGGGCGACCGTCCGCGCCGCGTACGGACCTGACGGGGCGCGCTGCCCCCGCTTGCCACGCCACGACGGATCAGGCAACGTCCACTTCCCGCGCGTCAACACCCACGTCTGCCGCAACGGAGTGTCCGTCGGATTCGACACCAGAATCGTCCCCGACCCGACGTCCCCGAACCCTCAAACACCGTCACCTCTTTGCCGGAATCCCACAACGGCATCGGCGCCCGCAACTCATACGTGATGTCATAAAACTGCTGCGTGTACGGGTCACGCTGGGTCTTCAACTCGGGAGCTTCCCGAAGCTGCATCGTCAAACGACGCTCACCCGACAGATCGACCCCACCTCAACCTGAGTGTGCTGAAAGTTGGCATCCCACTCATCCGGCTGGGCTGCGAAATCCATACGGAAATCAGACTCAAGACGCCCGATCTCCGTCTCATCCGACAACGCATCCGACACATAGAAACCGAGGGTCATGTCGCGGGCAGATACCGCACCCCACCGAACACGACACCCATCTCCGTGTCCTCCACCCACTGCGTTTCCACGGGAGAATCGATGAGACCTTCCACCCCACCCTCACTGAGGGTGAGGCCGGCATGCCGTTCGATGCCGTGGACAGGCCACCGCATCCCCGACGTACCGATAAGGGTGATCTGCATCCCCATCTAGCGGCCTCCGCTCATAGCCTTGTGCCGTGCCCGCTGCTGGCGGCGTTCCCGCTCGTAGTAGGCGCGTTCGTCTCGCAGGGTGACGTTCGTTGTCCCGCCGTCCATTGCGGAGATCACGGAGATGAGTTGGTCCAGCTTCTCAACGAGGACAGCCGGGCCGCCCCGCCACGGTCGAGTGAGGCTTTCAGATCCCGCGGATCGAACGGCAGCGCAGTTTCCTTGTGCCCCAGCCCGTTGAGCATGATGTTCGCACCCTCGTGGATGACACCACCCCGCTCGTACCAGCCGGCGTTGACGTGGTGATCCTTCGCCTTCAGCGGGTCGCCGTAACGGTCACCCACATATCGGTCATAGGCTTCGCCCTGCACCCGCGGATCGGGTGACGAATCCGGCAGATACTGGTCCTTCGTCGATCCCAAGAACTGGGGCAGACCGAACGCCCCCGACGACGGATTTGTGGCGGTCGGATTCCAGCTGGACTCTTTGTTGATGATCCAGTCGGTGGCTCCCACGGAGGACCCTGACGCCACGCCTCACGCAAACCGGACCGGAACGCGTCCTTGATCGCATTCCCCGTCGGCGCACCACCAGCAGCCGTGCCGCCGAGGTCTTCGCCAGGACGAGGCTTCACCGTCCCCGGATCAGTCACACCCGGGCGGGCACCCACCGACGGAGCCGACTGGGCAGAACGCTCAAACTCCTGCTTCTTCGCCAACTCCGCCGACTCATAGCGGCCTTCATCCCCGCCATATCCGAGTCGTACTGGGCCTTCAACTCATCCGAACGTCGCTTGTTCAGATCCTTGTCGAGCTTCTGCGCCTGCAGAGCCTTCTTATCGGCCTCGTACCGTTCCTTACGGGCAGCCTTCTCCTGGTCGTACTGCTGCTTCCGTGCGAGCTTCTCGTCCTCGTACTTCTGCTTCAACCCCAGAGCAGCGACGGATCAGACCCCGCCTCACCCGGCTTCGGTGTCTTGCCCGTCGCAGAGTCATACT
Organism: Gordonia westfalica; assembly: GCF_900105725.1. NCBI lineage: Bacteria > Bacillati > Actinomycetota > Actinomycetes > Mycobacteriales > Gordoniaceae > Gordonia > Gordonia westfalica. Next base: position 7,688 of record NZ_FNLM01000031.1, on the reverse strand, counting down.
TCGACTTGGCCTCCGCCACACGGGAGTCGTACTCCTGCTTCTTCGCCAGCTCGTCGTTCTCAAACTTGTGCTTGAGATCGTTCAGCTGACGTTCGTAGGTGGCGCGATCGATCTTCTTGAGCGTGAACTGGTTCTCGAGATCTTGCTTCTTGCGGTCGTAGTCCTGCTTCCGAGTCAGCTTCGCGTTCTCATAGTCGGACTTGAGGGAGTCCTTCGCCGCGTCATACTCGGCCTTCGCCCGCTCACGCTCCTCCGGCGACACCTTCGTCCCCGAACCGATTGCTGCTGCGAGTTCTCGTATTCAGCGAGGGCGCCAGGATGCCGGGGGTGTCGTTGATGGAGAACACCTTGAGCATGTCCGCGATCTGCTCGGACACGAACGTGTTCGCCACGGCACCGAGGCGGCCCGAAATGCTCTTATCCCCAGTGCTACTGCCCGAGGTGCCTGAACCGCCTGTGGCGTCGTATCCGCCCGGGCCGGTCTGCACCCACGTCCCATCCGGACGCTGCACCCAACCACCGAATCAGAACCCGGATCAGTCCACGACGGATCAACCTTGATGAACGCATGCTCAGAAAACTGCGGATCATCAGCCCCCACAGAGCCGCCCAGCATGCCGCCACCGTTCTGGCCGCCCATCTCAACGTTCGTCCCATCCGGGAGAGTGCCGGCAGTATGCCACCCCCGGCGCCGCCGTTGTACCAGCCGAACCGCATATCCCAGACGACCCGCGACCCAACTGGCCACCCATCTGCTGAATCTGCGCACCCATCGTGGCAGTGGTGAAACGCCCACCGAACGGGTCCAAACCGGCAGCCTTACGGCGAACGCACTCATGGCACCAGAGCAGTCGCCCCAGTTCACGCCACCCCACACATACGGGGAGCCCGTCAGCGGGCCGGACGCACCCTCACCCTCAGCGAGGCGACGCAGAATGCCGCCGTCAGCGAACCGGCGAACACCATCAACGCCAGCAGCCTGCGCCAAACGCTTGACACCACCACCAGCGATAGCACCCAGCAACCCCGAAAGGCTGTTCGGCACATTCCCATCCGAATGAGCTGGTAACCAAACATGTCCGCGACTGTCGCGAGAATGCTCGTCGACCTGGACCGCTTCCCCGGGGCCAGAGGAATGAACGCCTCACCACCAGTCTCAGGTTCAGCCCACTGCACCAGAGTGTTCGGGCGCGCCTTCTCGATGACCGCCTGGTTCGGCAACTTCCCATTCGCATACTGCTCGAGATCCCGAATACCGCCCTGTGCGTAGCGGCGAACCGAGCCGTCAGCATTGTTCGCCAGACCGGACCGCGCCACACCTGGCCACTCGGGTAGTGTCGCCGAGGTTGAGACCACGAGTCTGCACATTGATGTATGCCTGACGCTCCCGGGCGGCCCGATCTAGCTCAGTGTTGATGAGACCGAGCTTCTGCATAATCGCAGCGATCTCCATATCCACCTTGGATTCGCGGTGGTCTGCGAGAGGGTATTCAGCTGCTCCATCGACACGGCTTTGCCTGCAGCAACTGGTCAATAACTAGCCCAGCAGCCGGCGACACAGCGGTACGATCCAGCCTTCAAGCGCTCCCCGGGCCTCACTATTTCGCAGATCGAACATAGCCTTGTCGAGGTCGACCTTCGGGTTCGCCCGCAGCGCATTCAGCACGGCGATGTTCTGCGTAACCATCAGAATCTTCGCCCGAGCATCCGCATCATCCGCAGTGATCTTCACCTGATTGGTGTTCGGAATCCGCTCAACCGTCGCACCCAGCCGCTCCAGCAGACCCTGCGTCTCCTTGGTAACCGCCGAACTGTCGATCGTCATCGTCTTCTGGGTCGGCATGTCATTCCACTTGGCGGAGATCGCCGCCAATTGCTGGACCGCCTCAGGGGCACCCTTCAGGCCACCGTCACTTCGACGTCATCAAGACCGAGTTTGTCTGCAGCGGCACGGATCTGCTCACCAGTCAGGCCATACTGCCGCGCCAACTGGGCGAGAGCCTCCTGGTTCTGACGATTCCGCTCCGTCATATCAGCACCCGACGCGGCAGCATCAGTTGTGGCGTCCACAATGTCCACCAGCGATTGCCGGAGCGCAGCACCATTCTTCGTTGCCGTGTCGATGCCCAGCTTCTGACTCAGGAGCGCCGCACCGAACCCCTCAGACTGGTTGATAGCCTCCTTGGTCGAGTCAGCAACCTGACGCATCACGTCGTTGTGACGGGCAATCGCCTCACCCTCAGTGCGGGCGGGGTTCAACGCATCGAGCGCCGACTTCAGCGCCCGTGTCTTCTCCGCCGCGGTCGACGTCTTGTCGCCCAGGACGCGCATTGCCTCGCCGAGTTCGGAGACGCCAGGCGCCACGCGCCCAGCCGCCTCGCGCTGGCGCATGAACTCATCACGGATCTTCGAGAGCTGGCCCGCCGCCATGATGCCGCCCTCGCCAGTGGCGGCAAGTCGGTCACCAAGCAGCTTCCACTGTCCGTCGGAGCCGTACAGAGAGCGGGCGACTTCTTCGTTGGACATCCCGAGATCGCGGATCGCCTTTTCAGCCGCCATGGCTCGCTCGGCGTTCTCATTCAGCACTTCGTTCGAGCCGGATGCCATCTTGAAGAGGCCGCCGACCTCTTTGAGCTGTTCCCACGTCGACTTGTGCTGATCGGCGGCAGTGCTCAGCGTCTTCTGGTACGCCCCAACCTGTTCCGCAGCCTTGGCCCAGGTGTCATCGTTCATGGCACCGCGGGACTCACGGAAAGCGGCACCCATCAGCCTCTGGGACTCCGCAAGCTCCTTCACCGCCTGCGACTGAGCCTTCGCCTTCTGCGTCGCATCGGCGTGAGCCTGCGCGCCCATCATCAGATATGCGGCACCAGCCATGAGCGCGATATTCAAAGGGCCGCCCAATGCCGCAGACAGTCCACCGGCCGCCCCACGTAGTGCGCTGAGTCCGCCGGAAGCGGCCATTCCCGCGTTGGCACCAAGGACGCGGATATGGGCGCCGGCCGTCGAGAGCTGCGGGTTCGCCTGCCGGATGTAGCCAAGCGAGGTCCGATAGGCGTCGGTGAAGTTGCCGATTGCCGGACGCACACCGCCGAACGCCGTTCCGACACGACTGATTCCCGTATGCATCGGGCCGAGCGCCGTCGTGACGCGCCCCAGGATTGCGGGCACGGTTCGGAACGCCAACCACGCCGCGAGCGCTGCGGTGACGTAACCCGGATGCGCCTCCATGAGATCGCCGACAGTCTGAAGCACCGGGGCGAGTCCTTGCAGAATCCCCGACGCCGTCTGGACCGTCGCCAGGAACACCTGCCAGCCGCCGACGCCGAGCGACGCAGACGCTTCCGCGAGTGCCGCCCCAATCGTACGCGCTGCAGGACCGAGTTCCATCAGTGAATCCCACAGCGCCGTAAAGGTTTCGGCCGCTCGATCAAGAGCTCCCGAGCCCTCGAGGGTTGCATACAGACCCTTGAGCTGCGGCACCCACTGGTCGAAGATCTTGGCGTCCGCGGCGAGCGCGAAATCCTTCATCTTCGGGGTGAGATCGTTTACTGCTTCGGTCAGGCCGACAACGCCGCCCTTGGCGCGGAGAAGGAACGGCTCCATGCCCGCAGCCGACAGGCGGCCCATCGCGGTCCGGAAGTTGGCGAGCTTCGCGGGAAGGGTCTCGCCCATCTCCTTCGCGAGGTTGCCGGTGCCCTGGTTGATCGCCGTGACGACCTGGTCGAACGAGATCTTGCCCTCTTCGCCGAGGGTGCGGACCTCGGCAGTCGTCTTGCCGATCGACTTCGCAATGAGGTCATAGATCGGCACGCCGCGCTGGGCCAGCTGCAACGCCTCCGAGCCCATCAACTTGCCCGACGCCTTGATCTGCATCATCACGAGGCCGATGTCCTGCGCCGAGGCGCCAGAGGCCGCAGAGATGTTCACCAACGCCTTCACAGCGTTGTTCATGTCGTCGCCCGCCGCCACGCCAGCACCGCCCAGCATCGCTGCTGCCGCCGCTGCATCAGCCAGCGAAGTCGAGGTGCCGGTGACGATGTCATTCAGATCGGCAAGCTGACGCTTCGTGTCACCGGCCGACAGCCCCATATTGCGGAACTGGATGTCCGCCTTCTCCAGGGTGGTGATCCGGTTGTAGCCTGCCGACAGGGCATCCTGCAGCACCTTCGATGCTGCGCCCGCCGCCTTCGACACGCCAATCCCCAGCGCCGTGCCGAGGGCGGTGGACATCGTGTGACCCATGCGACGCCCAGTGTCACCAGCGCCGCGTTCAGCACCATTGAGCGCGTTACGGATGCCAGGAGCGATACGGCTCGTCTCTGGAACGATGGAAATGTAGGCAACACCTAGCTCCGTGGCCACGCTGCCACCCCCTTTGCTTGCCGCCAGAAATGACGAACACCCCAGAGGCTCATGGCCTTAGGGGTGTTCGTTGAGTCCGTATGTATGCGCTGTTTCTAGGCCTTTCGACCGAGGTACTCGATCGCGCTTCGCAGCACGTTCGGGTCATCCTTCAGTAGGCCCAATCCGCGGTTGCACGATCCGCAGAGGAATCCGCGGACGCACTGCCCGCAGGTTCGCCACTGCTTACTCCGTGGAGGGCAGCAGCTGTGGTCATGGTCGATATGTAGCGCCCCCACGCGCTCGCCGCAGATGTCGCAGCCCCGATTCATCGCGGCCGCGTACTCCTCCGGGGTGATTCCGTACTTCAGATATCGGCGCGCTTCGGGGGATTCTCTACCGCAGGTGCGGCACCACTGAGTGTCGGTGCGCTGAAGCCTCGCCCCGGTGCGCCGCTGTAGGGAGAAGTCCTGCCCGCATAGCCGACATTTCGCCGTCGTTGGGCGACGCCCGTTGTATCGAGAGTCGGTTTGCTGACAGCCCCTCGAGCAGTGCTTACGGCGCCCCGACCCCTTCGGGACACCTGCCCGCAAACGACGCACACCCATTCCTTCGACCACGTGTCCGGCCGGAGTTCGCCGTGGCGATCAAGCTGAACCCGGTGCGAGTCGCACACCGTCTGCATGCCCCGCGTAGGGCGGTCGCATGTGGGGTGCTCGCAGATGGGGCGACATTCGTCGGAGCAGTACGCATGCTGTCCGGGACCTCGGTCGATGGGTGATCCACATGTCGGACATGGACGTCGGGTTCGGGTAGCCTTCACGGCAGCCCTCCTTGGTGCTTCAAGCGAGTGGGTTAGGCCCCGGCTGGTGTTGGTAGCACCTCCGGGGTCGCTCCATTCTATCTCGGGTCGTCGCACTGACGGCTTATCCTGTCGAGATGAAACGTGCATGCATTGCCATCCAGTAATCGCATTCGCCCTCGCCGCCTCTGGGTGCAGCGACCGAAGCCCGAGGCCGGTAAGGCTCCTGCGACATCGTCGGCCTCCGCACCTGCCCTGCAGTCGCAGGTGCGTACACGTCAGTGAGTCAACTCGCGGCCGGACTAACTTCAGCCGGCTCCCATGCCTGGTTACTGACGCAACCTCGGGGCCGAAGGCTGAGCACGGATCGTGCCCACTAACCCCAACGGCCGAAGCTCGACTGAGTGTGTGGTTCTCAGAAGACCTCGCCTCGAAGGGAATCGCTGCATCGGTAAAGCACTCTGACATCACGGGAGACATCACTGGCGATCGCCACTACTACGTAACGGGACCAACCTGGCTGATCAGCCTCGACCAGAACGCGGTCATGGCAGGCCAGATTGCGGGACAGTTCGGCGGCGAACTAGTGAAGTCCGGTGATATCTAGCGCATCGACGCCGCGACCGCCCGAGCCTTCTCAGCCTCGCTGGGACCTTCGCCCTCGGTAGCTTCGGCAGCGTCATCCCGAGGCGGCCCATACCGGGCGGGAAGTAGATCTCAGGCACTTCGTTAAACGTGGTCAACGCCTGCATGTATCGGAGGTCGGAAACGATCGTCGCCACCTCCGACAAGAGCATCACAGACGGATCAGACCACAGCAAGTGTCAGGATTCCATGCCCGGAACAGCTCCATTGCGTGGTCTGTGCGAGCCCTGCGGACAATAGCCGCAGGTCAGTCCATGAAAACCAGGGCTTCCCGAGATCCCGCAACCTGAGGCCGCGGGAAATCAGGTCGTACTCGATGGCCTCCCGTGCTCGTCTAGGAGTCGCGGAGGCCGAAGATTCCCCCACTGTGATGTCAGGATCTTCGAGCTGCTTCTTGATCCACTGGATGGTGCCCTCAGGGATCTTCGTCATCAGGAGCTTGTACTCGGCAGCCGACACGTACGGCTTGAGCCACCGGAGGGTGACTTCCTTCTCCTCGAAACCCTTCAGGGTTTCCTCTGCGTCGACCGGGCGCGGCAGCGTCTTCTCCGCGCTGTTGAGGCTGTTCGCCCATTCGGCGATCTTCACATCCGCTTCCCCGAACGGGGTGATCCAGTCCTGGTACTTCTTGATCTCGGCGGGGTCCATCCACTTGCGCGGCGGCATCGACACCAGTACCGGATCGCGCCCGGGGATGGGGACGGCGAACTTCAACAGGTGATCGTCGGACGAGGGGGCTACTGCGTAGCCTTCGGGAACAGACATGGTTTGACCAGGAACCTTTCAACATTGGGATAGAACTTCAACCAGGAGCAGCCCCGGCCTGGCAAAAGGACGCGGCTCCTGGTCAGGGACAACATGACACCCCTTCGCCAGGCCGAGATTGTGTGCCCGGGGAGCTAGATACCTCCCCGGGCAAGACGGGTCAGCTACCCGAAGTGGCGGCGATGCCGTCCACGTCGCCGAACTCGTCGACGTAGTCGCCGTTGGAGTTGCGGAACGCTCGGATCGTCAACTCCACGCCGACGCGTCCTGCGACTCGTCCTTCCACTCCGCGATCTCCGAGACGCGGCCCTTCTCCACGACGTACGTCTTGAACTTCTTGCCGCACTTCGTGGCGAACACGTGGCCGACAGCGGAAGCTGCGACGAGTTGTGGCGGACGTGGTAGCGCTGCCCCTTGCCGCCGGCAGCGGGGATGAGGGTGACGTTGTCGTCACCTGCGACGGTCCGCTTCACCGACGGCAGGTCGACGTCGAGCAGCTTGATCTTGAAGCTGGTGCCGTACTCGGTCTGCACATCGACGTAGTCGCCACCGTCGAAGTCCTTGACGGTGTTCGAGGTGCGGGTGATGCCGACCGACAGGCCGTCGACCGCCGCGGTTCCGTGGTCCTCGAACGCGGCGTTCAGGTCTTCCGGCGACTCGACCGGAGCGGTGGGAAGCGTGGTACCCAGAGGTGCCCGCCAGTAGACGCCGCCGTCGAGCGACTGCGCCACGTAAGAGTGTTCGACTGCCATTGTTTTGCCCCTTTCAGGCGAGGTGACCAGGAGCCGCGAAAGGGTTATTCAGTTAGGAGACTTTAGGTTCGGAGCACGAAGAGTGTCCCGGTGAACTGGAACCGGGAATGCTTTTCATAGTCCGGGTTGGGATAGTCGGCCAGGCTGTTCATGACCCAGTCGGTTACCCACAGGCCTGCCCATGGGCCGCCGAGGATGCAGCCTGGAATCCGTCCGCGATGGTTCCGATCGATTGCTCAGTCCACGCCGTGTCCGGGCTGCCCTTGGGGGTTGAGCCGTACAGTTCGACAAGGATGCGAGCGCGATCCAGTGAGCGATCCCGTGGGCCGCCGATACGAAACCCTCCCGAATCGGGCAGGGTCTTCTGAGACGGTCGTGGA